>JBOEGA010000052.1:0-30445 GCA_050633205.1 Methyloligellaceae bacterium
AACTCATCAAGCCGCCGCATATCACATACATCGACTGAACGCTCGGCCAGCCGGTCTTTCTCGGGAAGATCGATAGATCGCGCTCCAAAGATATGAAGCTGCCGTGGTGGCAAAGTTGGGAAATATTCCATAACCCCGTCAAAACCACTCTCTCCACATAGCAACGCAGTAGACATGCCATGCATATTCCCGGTATCAGACGTAAATGGTGTATTGAAATCAGCATGGGCATCCAGCCACAGAACATGCAACGGCCTGCCAAGCTGCTCTGCATGTCCCAGCGCAGCAGCAACAGACCCCATGGACAAACTATGATCCCCGCCCAGAAATATCGGAATTCTCTCACGACCGAATGCCTGAAGCCCCGCTTTGAAAATACTGCGTGCCCATCCAGAAACATGGTCAGAGTGAACAGCATTACCTGCAAGCTGTAATGAAGACGGACAACGGCTCACATCCCCATAGTCTTCCACATCATGGTCCAGCTCCTGCAGAACCTCGACCAGACCGGCAATACGCAATGCGTCAGGTCCCATACGGCACCCCTGCCTGCCTGCTCCCTCTTCAACGGGAACTCCCAGTATAGCAATGTGCCTTTTATCCCGGTTTGAAAGCATCGTACCCCTCAGGTGAAGATTAAAGCTCAATTGGTGATAATGAGGGAAGATATGTAACGGAAACGTAAATGCCTATGGTTGCGATGAAAAATATGCACAACTCATTGTAGTTGCACGTCACTATTTGCATTCATAGACTTTGGATTGATTTACGCAGAACTATCCCGTTCCGCAATAGCCTGAAAAACAGGTAAAAAACCGGATTGCTATTTTCTGATATTCCACCAGGTAGCACAGCATTTCTGCAAAAAAATTAAGCAGATATATTCACTCGAAATAGAAGACGGATTTTTATCAACATTACAAACAGACAACACTAATACCTCCAACTAATTGTTAATAAAAATCTTTTTCCATTTTTCCTTACCTCTGATACACAGGAACACACCCATTTCCGTCCCATGTAATAAAAAATTTCATACGGAATAAATCCTGAGCCAGAACCATAACAGTTCACGATTTCGCTCCCTAAAGAAACCACCAGTTCTCTAACCAATCTCAAACTTTTCGTGAGTGTTTTGTTCCACTTAGGTATTAACTATGTTCAGAACCTGTGCTATGACAACTCGATAAAATTAGCCAGACCGGCGTTTTCTCACAGAACTATTTTTTCGGAAAGTTTGATTTATGACTAAGCAGGTTGTCACTCGCTTTGCTCCATCCCCTACGGGTTTTCTCCATATCGGAGGCGCGCGCACAGCACTTTTTAACTGGCTTTACGCAAAAGCCAACAACGGCAAAATGCTGTTGCGCATCGAGGACACCGATCGTGAACGCTCTACAGATGATGCTATTGAAGCCATTTTCGAATCGATGAAATGGCTTGGCCTCAACTGGGATGATGAAGTCGTTTATCAGTTTTCAGGCGCATCCCGTCATCAGGAAGTCGCTGAACAGCTTATCTCGGAAGACAAGGCATACCGCTGCTACTGTTCCTCGGAAAAAGTCCAGGCAATGCGTGAAAAAGCGCGGGCAGAAGGCGGCCTGATCGGTTATGACGGCACCTGCCGCAACCTGTCTCCTGAAGATGCCCCGAAAGACCAGCCATCAGTTGTACGCTTCAAATCTCCACTGGATGGTGAAACAGTCGTGGAAGACCAGGTACAGGGCCGTGTTGCCGTAAGAAATGACCAGATTGATGACTTGATTCTGCTAAGAAGCGACGGAACACCAACCTATATGCTCTCTGTGGTCGTAGACGATCATGATATGGGCATTACCCATATTATCAGGGGTGATGACCACCTGACGAATGCCATCAAACAGACCCAGATCTATCAGGCTCTTAAATGGGATATCCCGGTTTTTGCACATATTCCATTAATTATGGGCCCTGACGGTAAAAAACTGTCAAAGCGTCATGGAGCGACTGGAGCAGAAGTTTACCGCAGCATGGGCTATCTTCCTGCTGCGATGCAAAATTACCTGGCCAGATTAGGCTGGAGCCACGGTGATCACGAAATATTCAGCACAGAACAGGCTATCAATTGGTTCAATCTCGAATCGATCGGAAAATCCCCGGCCCGATTTGATTTCGCCAAGCTTGAAAACCTTAATGCCCACTATATCAAACAGACTGATAATGCTGAATTGATTGCCCTGATAAAAGACATCTGGGACGATTGCGGGATTGAAGATCTGCCTGCGGCAGATACGGTTTCTGATGAAAAATGGTCTATGTTTGAAGCTGCGCTACCTGCTTTAAAAGAGCGCGCTAAAACTTTACTGGACCTGATAAACGGCGCGAATTTTATATTCGCTGAACGCCCCTTATCTTTTGATAAAAAAGCACAAAAGGCCTTATCCGATGAAGGCAAAGGACATCTTTCAGCTCTATTGCCACTGCTGGAAAACAGCCCTGAATGGACCCTGGAAGGTGTTGAGACATTAATAAAGGATTACGTAGCATCAGCCGAAGTTGGGTTTGGTAAGGTGGCTATGCCCGTTCGTGCGGCACTTACCGGGACGACACAGGCACCCGGTGTTTACGACTTACTAATCATACTTGGAAAAACAGAGGCAATTAACCGCATAAAAGAACAGGCTAACTAGGTGTAAACAGTACTTTAGCGAAATATTATAGCACAATATATATGATGTATCTATCTTGCGGCGCAGCAAAAAGTAGTTTACCTCATATAGTATGAATAAAAGAGTTATATTTAACTAGCCGCAGCAAAAGCGAAAATGAGAAATACATATCAAAAACTACGGAGTTTGCTTATGACGACGTCCGATAAACCGGAAAACAACAACAATACTGGAAGTTTAAAATTGGGAGACCAACAGCTTGAGCTTCCTATATTAGAAGGCTCTATCGGTCCGCAAGTCCTAGACATACAAAAGCTCTATGGTTCCACAGGTCATTTCACTTATGACCCTGGATTTACTTCCACTGCAAGTTGTCGTTCAGAGATTACCTATATCGACGGTGACAAAGGCATACTTCTATACCGTGGCTATCCAATTTACGACCTTGCAGATCAGGGTAACTTCCTCGAAACATGTTACCTTCTTCTTTACGGTGTATTGCCGAATAAAGCGCAATATGACGATTTTGAAAGCCGCATTACCAATCACACGATGCTTCACGAGCAAATGAACCGCTTCTATACAGGTTTCCGCCGTGACGCTCACCCAATGGCTATTATGGTTGGTGTCGTAGGTGCCCTGTCAGCTTTCTATCATGACTCAACTGACATTAATGATCCGGTTCAACGCGATATCGCAGCACTTCGTATGATTGCGAAAATGCCGACAATCGCAGCAATGGCTTACAAATACTCCGCTGGCCAGCCATTCATGTATCCAAGAAATGACCTGGATTACGCTTCAAACTTCCTTCACATGTGCTTTGCAGTACCATGCGAGGAATACAAGGTTGATCCTGTTCTTGCCCGTGCAATGGACCGTATCTTTATCCTTCACGCTGATCATGAGCAAAACGCTTCAACATCCACAGTAAGACTGGCTGGTTCCTCTGGCGCTAACCCTTTTGCATGTATCGCAGCAGGTATCGCATGTCTTTGGGGCCCTGCACACGGTGGAGCTAACGAAGCTGCTCTTCGTATGCTTGAAGAAATCGGCACTCCGGACCGCATCCCTGAATATGTTGCGCGTGCGAAAGACAAAAACGATCCATTCCGTTTGATGGGCTTTGGCCATCGTGTTTACAAAAACTATGACCCGCGTGCAAAAGTGATGCAACAGACAGCTCATGAAGTTCTTGATGTCCTTGGCATTAAAGATTCTCCACTTCTGCAGGTTGCTATGGAGCTGGAAAAAGTTGCTCTTGAAGATCCATATTTCGTAGAGAAACGTCTGTACCCGAATATCGACTTCTACTCCGGTATTACACTTCGTGCTCTTGGCTTCCCGCCTGAAATGTTCACAGTGCTCTTTGCTCTTGCACGTACTGTCGGCTGGATTGCTCAGTGGAAAGAAATGATTGAAGATCCTGAACAGCGTATCGGTCGCCCACGCCAGCTTTACACAGGCCCAGGCGAACGCCCTTACATTGATCTGGTTAATCGTTAAGTAAAAAAAGCTCTGAGTTCCTTGAATTCAGAGCTTTCCCTTCTCCAATCCAAGTATTTCACCTGCCAATCACCAATATTTAACCAGTACAGCTTAATATAACACAAATTAAATCATGTGTTAAAAAAGCTGGCAATGTTTAAATATTTTGAAAATATATCAATAAGCCTGAAAATAGCCATCAGTGCTACCGCTATGCTTGTATTAACAGGCGTAATCGGAATTGCTGGGTATTACAGCGTCGGTCAGCTTGCGGGTAAAATTTCCTCATCTCAAGATTTGTCTGATATCCTTGCCCAGATGAATGAAACCAGCCAGGACAAGGCATTATACATTGCCAGACAAGATCAAAAGAACATCAAAAGCGCAACAGACCGATTAACAAAAATCAGTAAGACACTGAAAGAAATAGCAAAAAACGAACCAAATTCATCAATAGAAATTGCTAACTCTGCAATTCTGACATTCGTCAAATCTCTTAATGACCTGACATCTTCAGCCAGTGAAATAAAAGTACGAACAAAAGAGATGGAAACAGCAGCCGCTGCCATTGGTGAAATAGGTGATTCAGTTAAAAACGGCGCAAAACAGGATGAGTTTAAATTAAAAACCCAATTCCAGAATCAAAGAAACATTGTACAACGTGCCACAATACTGGCTTTTGAGGTCGCCCAGACAGGCGAGGACACCGCTCAGGCACTTAGATTATTGGCCCCCTATTTTGCAAATAGTGACCTGCAGTCACGCAAAAATGGACTTGTAGTCCTCGATAAAGTAAGACAAAAAAGCACGCATTACTTCGAAAGCATTGTAAGCCCGGATGTAGATAAACTTGCAAAAGTTCTGAAAGCAAAAGTCGATACTGCATACAATATCCTAAAGAAGCTGGAAAAAGAAAGCGACTACGGAGCCAAAGTACGCCTGAGATTTCAATTAAGAGATACTGTAAACTCCCTGCTCCCTCCGGTAACAAACCTGAAAAACGCCTATTTCAAATTTATGAAACAGGCCCGTATCAAAATGCAGAAAATTGATGGAGAGTCCAAACGCTCTCTTGGAAAAGCATTTATGGGCGAGCAGTTTGCCTACACTGCATTAAAGCTGTCTGGCTTTGTTAACAGATATGCAGCTGCCCCCGATAAAGATCTTGAAAAAACAATTAAAAGTCAGGTTAACAACCTCAACGCATTAAACTCTGCAGTTAAAGCAATGACCGGCAAGGATGCAACTTCCCAGCTAAACGGTTTCAATAAAGCCTTCCAGGCAACTGCAGCCGCACATAATAAATTTTCCAGAGCGCTTGATACATCAAATAAGAATGAAAAACTGACTGCAACAATTCTGACCGGTATTATGCAGGAAAATGGAGAGGCCGCCAATGGCGTGGTCACAAGTGCCTATATTACTATTATTGGGGCAGCTCTTATCGCCTTCCTTTTCTCAGGTGGCGTTATTGTTGCACTATGGATACTGATCAGTAACCCATTGTCTTCTCTCACAGATAAAACCTTGAAAGTTGCTGATGGGACTATGGAAGTTGACCTGGACGCCAAAGGGCGTAAAGACGAAGTCGGAAAACTGACACAGGCTGTGCAAACTTTCCGGGATAAAGTCATCGAAAATATGAAGATGGCAACCCAGCAGCAGGAAGCCCAACGCACTCAGGCTGAACGTCAGAAAAATATAGACAAGCTTATATCTGACTTTCGTGCTGAAGTGCAGGAAGCCCTTCAGGAGGTCAATGACTACTCCGATCAGATGCATTCAACCTCGACAGAAATGACAGGTGTTGCACAGGCCACTTCTGAAAAAACTCAACATGTTGGAGAAGCCTCGGAACTTGCCTCTAACAATGTACAGACCGTTGCATCCGCAGCCGAAGAACTGTCAGCATCAATTGCAGAAATTTCAAGACAGGTAGAAACAACAACCAATATCGTAGGTGAAGCAACAAATATTACCGCAGAAACAAATGACAAAGTAGGCAAGCTTGCAGTATCTGCGCAGAAAATTGGTGATGTGCTTTCTTTGATCTCCGAAATTGCAGAACAGACAAACCTGCTGGCCCTCAATGCAACAATCGAGGCAGCACGAGCAGGAGAAGCAGGAAAAGGATTTGCCGTGGTTGCCTCTGAAGTGAAAAATCTTGCGACACAGACATCAAAAGCAACAGAAGAAATTGGTACACAGGTAGCAGATATTCAGTCATCAACTTCAGACGCAGTAGACGCTATTTCTTCAATCAGTGAAGCCATGGACAAAGTTGAGGAATACACAAGAAATATTGCTGCCTCTGTACAGCAGCAAGGTGGAGCAACCACTGAAATTTCACTTAACGTACAACAGGCAGCAGAAAGAACACGTAAAGTTGCTGACACTGTTCTGGAAGTTGACTCAGCCTCACGCGAAACCAACCAGGCCGCAAATCAGGTTCTGAGTGCAGCCGAAAGCGTTAACGAAAAAGCAAATTCTCTTAGAAATAGAATAGAACACTTCCTCAAGGAAGTATCAGCCGCCTGATCAGGCAAACTAATCGAATATAAGTTTCCAGTAACAGACAACTCCAATCTCTTTGTAATGCACGAGTACAATCTTAGACCATTAAGGAAAGTTTCTATGACTGAAAAACTAAAGAAACCCACATCACGACGCACCCTGCTAAAAGCCGGAGCAGGTGCGGCAGCATTCTCATTTGCTGGTGGTATGCCTGCTTTCTTCGTTCGTGATGCCTATGCAGATAAAGACTTCTGTAATGCTCCTAAAGGAAGCAGTGTTAAATTCGGCTTCAACGTTCCTCAGACTGGCGCCTACGCTGATGAAGGTGCAGATGAATTACGTGCCTATAAGCTTGCTGTAAAACACCTGAACGGCGAAGGTGATGGTGGCCTTATAAAAACTATGAAACCAACCTCATTGAAAGGCAATGGTGTCCTTGGCAAAAAGGTTGAGTATGTAACCGGTGATACTCAGACCAAATCCGATGCGGCAAGAGCTTCCGCAAAACGGATGGTTGAAAAAGATGGCGTATTGATGATTACAGGTGGCTCATCCTCCGGTGTGGCAATCGCTGTTCAGTCTCTCTGCCACGATATCGGCGTTATCTTTATGGCAGGTCTGACCCACTCGAATGACACCACTGGTAAAGATAAAAGACGTTATGGTTTCAGACACTTCTTTAATACTGATATGTCTGGTGCTGCACTTGGACCTGTATTGGAAAGCAAGCTTGGCAAAGAGCGTGTTGCATACCACCTTACAGCAGACTACACATGGGGCTGGTCTCAGGAAGGGTCCATCAAGGAAACAACTGAAGCTCTTGGATGGAAAACCAAGGCAGCAGTTCGCACACCTCTTGGCGCTGGTGATTTCTCGCAGTATATCACACCGGTCTTAAGCTCGGGCGCCGATGTTCTGGTTCTTAATCACTATGGCAAGGACATGGTGAACTCTCTGACACAGGCTGTACAGTTTGGCCTTCGTGACAAGCAGGTAAACGGTAAGAACTTTGAGATCATTGTTCCTCTTTATTCCCGTCTTATGGCTCAGGGTGCTGGTAAAAACATTCAGGGTATCTACGGAACAACCAACTGGAACTGGTCTCTTCAGGATGAAGGTTCTCAGGCGTTCGTAAAATCCTTCGGTAAGGAATATGGCTTCCCTCCTTCGCAGGCAGCTCATACATGCTACGTACAGACACTGCTATATGCAAATGCATGCGAAATGGCTGGAACATTCTATCCGCCGGAAGTAATTAAGGCACTTGAAGGCTTTAAATTTGACGGCATGGGTAACGGACCAACTGAATATCGCGCTGATGACCACCAGTGCTTTAAGAAAGTTCTGGTTGTGACTGGTAATGATAAACCAAAAAGCGAATTTGATCTGCTTAAGGTCGTACAGGAAGTCCCTGCAGAACAGGTTACTTATGACGCCAAAAAACTTGGCGGAGATTTAGGTTCAGCTGACGCTAAGAAGTGCTGATCATCAATAGCAGGATCGGGCAACACAATGTTGCCCGGTCTTTACCGCACTTATAGAAGTTACCCACATTTTTTTATAAATAATTACAAGAAAATCTATCACTGGACAGATAATTTTATTGTTATATATCATCTGGTTGCAAACGCACCTGCCCCGGTTACAGCATACTCTCCCCCTGATTAGGTTAAGTTTCAAAAAATCGTCATAATATTGGTAAGAGAATCCAATATGCTGCCTCTCTATATAATTTTATAAACGGGAGACTAATATGATACCTACAGATCCAGTGCAATTAATCGTAATATTGCTCATTGGTGCCGTAGCTGGCTGGCTTGCGGGTCAAATAATAAAAGGAATGGGTTTTGGACTTATTGGAAATATCATAGTCGGAATTCTGGGTGCCGTTATAGCAGGCAGCCTGCTTCCGGGATTTATTCCAGTGGCCGGTATCGTAGGACAGATTATAAGTGCAACTATTGGCGCTGTAATACTGTTGTTTGTAATCGGGCTTATTAAAAGAGCCTGAGTAAATAATGCGGTGCGCTTACCTCAAAATAAGCGCACCGGATTTCTTATCGTTTTAAAATAGCATACTCTGCATAACCGCCATACAGCGATTCAAACTTGAGCTGCGCTCCATATTTCTCTGCAACTCTTTCCATTTCACCGGGCATTTCTGCCTGAGGATATACAGAAAACTGCCTCAGCCAAGCATAAAGCACCGCCCGGAACCACCGTGGCAATTTCTGCTGCTGACCAAAATCAACAATATGCAGTGATCCACCAGGAGCGACACAGGCAAGAGAACGGTCCAGCACCTCTTTCCATGGCGGGATCATAGTCAGCGCATAGGATATAAACACACGGTCATATTGCGGTATCCCAAAGGTTTCCTGACCATCAAACTGCGTAGCATCAGCATAGGAGAGCTTCACACGATCTGTGAGCTTTGTACGCTTGAGAGAATTCGCAGCAGTTTCCAGCATTGCTGTAGAAACATCCACGCCATAAAACTCTGCATCAGGGAACTTTTTAGCAGCCTGAATAAGATTCCGGCCAGTGCCGCAACCGATTTCCAGAACACTGGTCCCCGCAGGCGCGTCAAGCTCACGAATAAGCTTGTCACGGCCCAACAGATAAAATTTGCGGCTTAGATCATAGATATACCGCTGATAGCGGTATATCTGATCCATATGCTCCTTGGCAGAGCCTTCAGCTGTCGACATAAACTTCCCGTCTATTTTATTTTAGAATATAGAGATGGAATGCACCATAAATGCAGGAGCGATCCTTCACACTGGCTTCACGACTTGTTTCTTCATCATAATGCCATTGATTAAGGATCTCGTCCGGAATACGTCCAGGAAGCAGACGCTCATCAGCAGCAGTTCTAAATATAACACGGGCACCCGGTTTTGCTGTGCGGGTAATCTGCGTCCAGAGATCTGTAAGAACCTCATCAGTCATCCAGTCCTGAGCATCCAGAAGAATATATCTGTCAGCACTGTTATCAGGCTGAGACTCAAGGAATACAGTGAATGAGATATTCTTTACGTCAATTCTATCAGCACGTTCACGTACTTTTTCATAGTTATCACGCTCAAGATATGGAGGCACAGGACCTTCACCGGCTTCAGCGTAACTGCGGGCAAATGCCTGCCAGGCAAAATAGTTATCTTCAAATTTGAAGTCACATGCCAGTTTTGCCAGACGGTCATTAACAACCCCGGCCATGCCACGCTCTTTACCATCGCTGGCAAGCGCATCATACTGTGCAGGTGGGATACCAAGGCCATACAAAGAAACCGGACGGTCAAGCATCCAGCGTACAAGACGCTTGTCAAACAACGGCGCAATATTTTCAGCATAGGCCTTGCGTTGCTCTTCAAGAGTAGTAGCCTGCAAAAGGTCTTTCGGATTCTGGCCATATAGTTTGGCAACCAGATGCCCGGCACCAATAAACTTGCCTAACAGACCAAAGCGATAGAAATTTCTGCGGAATAAGGTAATGCGGCGACGGCCATAAAGGTCGCGTTTGCCCCAATAGTCTTTGGAAACCTCATCAAGATGTGGCTTAACGTAAGTGTCGTAAGCTTTCACATTCTCTTTGTTATCAGCCTGACCTGTGAAACGGTAGAATGTCTCATAGTCCGGCAGATTTTTTACAGCGCAAAGCTTCAGCTTGTTCAAAGCAACATGGGCCCTGTTCAGATCAACTGCGGTAATTTTAGCAGGATCAGCAGTCAGATAACTCAACGCATTACAACCACCGGATGCAATGGTAACAATATGATTATCTGGTTGTATCTGTAGAGCTTCCATGTCAACGACAGGATCTTCCCAGATTTGCGGATACACTAATCCTCTGAAAGCAAAGGTAAATAGACGCTCCAGGAAACCTGCTTTAGACATGGCATTATGCCTGTGAACTGCTTTTCGCAGTCCTTCATGCGGCTTAGGTTTCACCTGTTCCGATACATTCGTTGTCAAAGCCACTCACCTTTCATCAAACACAACTGACAAACTTATGCCTATTGTCCTCACAACAACAAACACATAGACCCACTGTATAACACCTATATGAAGGCAGGGGCTACGATCAGTAAAGACGCACCCTGCCCTTTTCCGTGTAGGGAAATAAATCAAAATGGTGTCTGTAACACCACTTTGTCAAGACTACTCTTCGCCTATTTCCAGCTTTGAGCGCAGGATTTCATTCACTGACTGGGGATCAGCTTTACCCTGAGAAGCCTTCATAACCTGGCCAACAAACCAGCCCAGAGTTTTAGGCTTTTGTTTGACCTGCTCAACCTGTTTAGGGTTAGCGGCTATAATATCATCAACGATTTTCTCAATCGCGCCGGTATCATTCACGACCTTCCAGCCACGTTCTTCAACAATATCGGAAGCGTTGCCGCCATCTTCAAGCATGACCAGAAGAACATCTTTGGCGATTTTGCCTGATATCGTCTTGTTTGAGATAAGATCAATCATGCCACCCAGTTGCTCAGGAGAAATCCCGGCTTCATTAATGGCAACGCCCTTCTCTTTCGCAGCCGCAGAAAGATCACCCATAACCCAGTTAACCGCAAGCTTGGCATCACGGCCTTTAGCGACTTTTTCAAAGAAATCAGCCAGTTCTTTAGCTGCAATCAATACACCGGCATCATAGGATGACAAACCATATTCTTCCATAAAGCGGGCCTTTTTCTCATCCGGCAGCTCAGGAAGCTTTGATTTCAGCTCAGCAACATATTCATCCGTAAACTCAAGCGGTAGCAGATCAGGATCCGGGAAATAGCGGTAATCATGCGCATCCTCTTTGGAACGCATCTGTCTTGTTTCCCCGGTTTTCGGATCAAACAAACGTGTTTCCTGATCAATCTGGCCACCATCCTCAAGAATATCGATCTGATTCTGGGCTTCAAACTCAATTGCCTGACCGATAAAACGAATAGAGTTTACGTTCTTGACTTCACGTCTTGTTCCAAGCTCGCCACCTGGCTTGCGAACAGACACATTCACGTCAGCACGCATGGAACCCTGCTCCATATTACCGTCACATGTGCCCAGATATCTAAGTATGGTGCGTAGCTTCGTCACATAGGCTCTTGCTTGTTCAGCAGAGCGGATATCAGGCTTGGAAACAATCTCCATCAGCGCAACACCGGAACGATTCAGGTCAACAAATGACGCTGTCGGGTGCTGATCATGCATGCTTTTGCCCGCATCCTGCTCGAGATGCAGTCGCTCAATACCAATAGCAACAGAAGAACCATCCTTAAAATCAAGGATCACTTCACCTTCACCAACAATAGGATACTTAAACTGTGAAATCTGATACCCCTGAGGTAAATCAGGGTAGAAATAATTTTTTCTGTCAAATACCGAATAGTTATTAATCTGAGCCTTCAGCCCCAGCCCTGTACGAATCGCCTGCGCTACGCATTCTTTATTAATCACCGGCAACATACCGGGCATAGCAGCGTCAACCAGACTTACATGGTCATTCGGTTCTCCACCAAACTCAGTAGAAGAACCAGAAAAGAGCTTGGACTTGGATGTCACCTGCGCATGGACTTCCAAACCAATAACAACTTCCCAGTCACCAGTAGCGCCCTGGATATAGTTTTTAGGATCGTTTACTTGTTCATTCATAAAAATGGCCTTCTTTATCTGCTTTTTGGTTAGCCCAGACTGAACAAGCCTGCAAGCCCCTTTATTAACAGACATTAAAACAGTTTGGCCATTTCAGTGTTTTTTTGTTTTGGACCAATAAACAGACCGAAGTCCGAAGCCATCATATTTTAAGATACTTTTGGTATCCTGAACTCTCATTTCAATTACGAGGGTTAGTTAGGAAATCGGTATGAACAGGCTTTATATACTTGTAACGGCAGCAGTTCTGGTTGCTTTAAGTTCAGTAAACCTGCTGGCGGCAGAAATTTTGATGGTAACCTGGCAAGGTAAAACGGTAGCCGAAGACGGCTTCACCAAACAAATCAAAAAACTGCGTCCGGACGTTAAATTCACTTACATTGACGCCAAAAGAAACAAGGGCGCACTTGCCAAGGCATTGCGCCAGGCAGATCTATCTAAAACGGATCTGGTATATTCATTCGGCACGACCGGCACAAAAATTGTAAAACAGTACCTGAAGGGAAAAAAACCTCACGTCTTCAACATTGTTTCAGCTCCGGTACTCTCAAAAATTGCTAATTCTATTGAAAAACCGGGTAAAAATATTACAGGTGCTCGCTTCCTTGTTGATATGAAGACACAACTGTCAGTATTGACAAAACTGAAAGATGTCAAAACACTGGCTGTCTGGTTTGACCCTAGAGAAAAACAGAATACAGTTATTCTCAATGTCATTAAAAAAGAGGCAGAAGCTTTAGGAATTAAAGTAACAGGTTTCCGCATCATTCCGGATTCACAGGACTTTAAAGCATTGGTTTCTGAAGCTGCTCAAAAATCCAACAAGCTGGATGCACTTTACTTTATCGCCAGTTCTTCATTTACAGATTACTACAAACCACTTCATGCAGAACTTGATCCAAAGCTTCTAGTGATGGGAGCGGTAAATGTTTATGTAACGAATGGCTCCACAATTGCCCTTGGAGCTGACATGGAAGAACGTGGCCGCGCAGCAGCAATTCTTGCAGACAGAGTGCTAAAAGGTGAGAAGGCAGGAGAAATCCCGATTAATCTGGTAACTGCGAAAACAGCCAAGCTCTACGTAAATAAGGATAAAATGGCAAGCGCCGGCCTGAAAGATATTGAAAAAATGGGCTTTAATGTAAAATACCTGGAACAAGCCAAGTAAAAAAGTCATTTAATGACAAAAGATACTGTTGGTATGGAGATAACCTGCCAACAGTATAACTATCCTTTTTACATATAATGCCACTTATACAAGAGGGGTACCCCGCCTCAACATGGCCTGCAAAAGGCATATTTGATATAACAAAAACATCACTTCGAAAGGACATTATGCCAACCACGCCCGCTATGACATCCTTGATCGCAAGGGAGAACCACTACAGGGAAGCTTCACATATTTCATGGGACAGGGAGGACAGATAATATACATGCTGCCGCAACAAAACCTGATCGCTGTCAGATTTGGCAACAAACACCCTCTCCTTCACAGCACACTTTATGCAGCATGGAGAGAAATCGTTAATACTGAAAATAGTGTAATCAGCTTGCCTTGAGTATCCTGAGTTCACCGTCATACTCTTCCCAGTATACGGTTTCAATTTTCTCAATCAGCTTTTTGATATTGGCTTTTGAAGGGGGCTTTTCCATATAGTCCGTTGCGCCAAGTGCATAGGCTTTATCCATATCCTCATAATACGTAGAACTGGTGCATATCGCTATCGGACAGTTTGGAAGCTCGTTGTTTTTTCTGTATTCCAGAAAAGAGAACCCGTCCATAAATGGCATATTCAGATCAAGAAAAATAATATCAATTCCCGGATTTTCATCCGAATTCAGAAAGTCAATTGCAGCCTGGCCATTAATTGCAGTATGCAGGTTAAACTTCATATTCTCCCGGCTCATTTGATACTCAACGATCTTAAGATCAATATCGCAATCATCAACAACTAATATCTCAGCCAGTTTCATAGGAGGTTATCCCTTCTGTTTAAATAGTGGGGATAAATTTAACACATAGATATGAAGGAGGTATTTAATTAAAATACAGAAGTTTGCATTAGGCAGCTTGCAATATTCTGAACTCGTTATCATTTTCATCCAGATAAACAGTTTTAATTTTTCCAATAAAGTTTTTAATTTTATCTATTGATGGTGGCTTCTCAATATAATCAGTCGCCCCAAGAAGATAGGCCTTATCCATATCTTCATCATAAGTTGAAGAAGTACAAACAACAACTGGACAGTCAGGAACCGCATGTTCCTGCTTATATTCAAGGAATGAAAAACCATCCATAAATGGCATATTAATATCAAGTAGGATAAAATCTATTCCGGGATTTTTGTCAGAATTCAGAAAATCAAGTGCATCCTGCCCATTAACAGCCGTATGCAAATTGAATTTCATATGGTCTGCCTTCATCAGCCCCTTGATAATCTCAATATCAAAAGCACAATCTTCAACAACCAGAATATCTGCCAGTTTCATATCTGAAACGCCTAACTTATTAATAACAATAAACAAGCATAAACGATAAAGGTGAAGAAACACTGTACTATTGATCTCACTCACTTATTCTTGATCGTAAAGAAGAAAGAGCTGCCTTCTCCCACTCTGGATTCACACCAGATTTTTCCATTGTGGCACTCTGCAATCCTCTCACAAATTGCCAACCCCAGCCCTGCCCCGCTTTTATTCTCACGGGACACCCTTTTAAATGGCTCAAATATTGTTTTCAAAAACTGTTTTTCAATCCCCGGACCATTATCCTTAACCCGGAACTCGTACCCGTCCTTTATTTGAACCCAGGAAATACCAATGTTAGTCACTGGCTTATCCCCATACCGTAAAGAGTTCTCGACCAGATGCTGTAACAGTTGAAGAAACAGCCTCTCATTCACTCGGATTTCTGGCATATTATCAAAACTAAATTCCACATCAGAACGGGAAAGTTCTTCTGCCAGTTGCTCCTGTAGTTGCTCAATCACTTTGTTCGTATCACAAAGCTTCATTTTGATATCTGCATTATTGGACAGCTTCACATAAACAAATACAGTTTCGACCAGCAAATACATATTGTCAGTTGCCATTCTTATAATCTGAAACAATTCCTCCTGAGCACCAACAGATTTATCCTTATCAACCATCTTTATAACTGTTTTAATTGTTCTTATTGGTTCTTTCAGGTCATGTGTTAAAGCCTTTGCAAACAGGGTCAAAGTCTTATTCTGCTTCTCGATAACAAAGACTTTATTCTCAAGAACATCCAGCATGTCATTAAAGGTTTCTGCAAGATAACCCAGCTCATCACTGGAATGAACTTGCGCCCTTTTCCGCCAGTTACCTGCCTTGATAACCTCTACTGTGNNCTACTGTACTGGTAAGTTGCTTGAGCGGTTCAGTTAGAAAACGGGCCATAAGCAGGCTGATCAAAGCGATCCCGAATGAAATTATAATAAAATAACCGACAATCGCCCTCGCCAGCCCGGCCACAGATAAGGCTTCATTACGATCCATTTTAGCTACTAAAGCCCAGTCCAGCTCAGGAATATATTCTGTCGCAGAAAGAACAGGTACACCTCTGTAATCAACATACTTGTTACTGTTCAGAAACTCTGATTTCTTCTTAAAAGCAATAGCAATTGGCGATACACCACTGGAGAGAGGAACTTCCGGCTGCCCTCCGCTGTCATTACTGAACCTGACCGGAGTAATATATTGTGCATTAACGCCAGATCTTTTTGCAATAAGAACTTCCCCGCTTTTACCAAAGCCGGTATAATCCGTAGAAATATCCTGCAACCCATGCCCCTTAAGGACGACATATATATAGGCTATCTTCTTTTTATTAAGCAGTACGTGCTTTCTTAATGATACATACAGCCTGTTCTTCCTCCCTGACCATATATCCCATATCTCCGGATTTATAGTGACCAGCCCCGGAGACCAGCAGGCGTTTTTGATTTTTCTTTCACCAATCATAAATACCTGTACACCGGACAGGCTACAAATCAGTATTTGTGATATATTCCTGTTGGATATCATTGCATCACTCAGAATTTTGTTGATTTTCCTGAGATATTCATCATCCGGACTGTACATATATTTGGAAAGCAAAACGCGAAACTGCGTTCTGCTCGCCAGAAGGTTTACAGTGTTCTTCCAGGATTTGCTGATTGATATAATTTCTCGTTTTTTGAAGTGAACCAGTGTTGTAAGTTGCTCATAACGCAGACCCAGAACTTTATTCTTTTCCAATAAATATACGGAATACCCCAGAAAACTAATGCTGAGGAAAATCACAATTAAAAATGCCGCATAAATTTTTGAGTGAATTTTCATCCCGTTACTGTATGAAAAAATAGTCAACAGCAGGTTATTCAAACCATATATAAACTAATGAAATTGGCCGTTTTTCCCTCATAGAAATCATGCTATAAGCTTTAAAATATAACAATAATTCAATACACTGAGGCATACTAATGAAGCATTACATTCACTGGATCGCATTTATACTGGCCTCACTGTTTTTCCTCTTTGAATTTGTTGCAAGAATTGAACCCGGGCTTGCCAGTCAGCAGATCTCGACATATTTCCAATTATCTAACGCCGGGTTTGGCACTCTGGTAAGCCTGTTCTTCTGGATATATGCTCCCATGCAGCTTGCCGTAGGTGTATTACTGGACAGGTATGGTGCCCGGCACCTGCTTCCCGCTGCCATCCTGACCTGCTCCGTTGGCGTCCTGATTTTCTCCCAGTCTCCCAACGCTATAGCAGCTGGACTTGGCAGGCTTTGTATTGGACTCGGAGCATCATTTGCCTTTGTTGGCGCCCTGTATGTTGTCAATCATCAGTTTAAATCCAGCCAGTTCGCTATTCTGTCCGGAGCGGTAAATGCCATTGGAATGGTAGGCACTGCTGTTGGCGCAGTTGCCTTAACAGCTATGATTGACCTGGCCGGATGGAAATCCGTATTCCTTTACACTTCGGTATTTGGCTTTATTCTTTTTATACTGTCCCTGATTTTTCTCAAAGATGGAAGTCGGGAAAAGACGAACAATCCAAACGTCTTTGCCTCACTGCATGAAGTGATAAAAGATCCACGAATCTGGATTATATCCGTTATTGGTGCCTTGTATTACATGCCTGTCAATATTTTCGGCGGCTTGTGGGGCAAATCAGAACTCACCACAGACCACGCTCTTTCATCAGTCAACGCTGAAATTGCAGTATCCATGATATTTTGCGGCATGGCCATCGGAAGTATTCTGGCTGGAATATTATCGGATAAATTTGGGCACAGGAAATACTTTATAGCCGGCGGTGCGCTCCTGATGGGGGTAGTTTTCTCTATAGCACTTTACCTCCCGATAAATTCCGTCCTCCCACTTGCACTTCTTATTTTTATTGCTGGTATTCTGGGGGGCGGGCAGATGCTGACATTTGCAATGGCTAAGGAATATAAGCCCAAATCCATGTCAGGAACTGTAATAGCGTTTGTAAATATGCTGGGTATTGCAGGCGCACTTATTTTTCAGCCTCTGGTAGGAACAATTGTTGATATGGAACAGGGTCATTTTGGCCTCGCATTATTGACCATTCCTGTTTGCCTGCTTCTGGCAGGAGTATTGGCTCTAACGCTAAAAGAAAACCGTCACGAAGATCATACTGAAGCCAGTCCCTAATCCCTGCTGCTCTGATACAGAATACGCAAAGCCAGTGCCCCGATAACAACAGCCGCAATTCGATCCAGCAGTGCCTTTGCAGACAGATAGGACTTCCTGACTGCACCAGTATTCATGGAAACAGCAAGCACAGTATAAAACAGGATTTCTACGAGCAAATGATTTGCAGCAATCACACCTTTTTCCACCAGGCTGATATCCGGCGGAAAGATCACGACCAGCACGGCCGCAGCAAATAATACTGATTTGGGATTTAAAAGATTAACCAGCACACCATCACGAAAAGCATGAAGTGCAGGTTTGGCAACACCATCTATTGGCCTGGATGCCCCCTTCCAGGTGTTCCAGGCAATATAAATCAGATAAAAAGCCCCGAGTATCTTTGCCACAACATAAAACCATGGGAAAAGTTTAAACAGACTATCCAACCCCAGCAACGCCAGCAGCGTCCATGCCGAGGCCATGCCGAGGCCATAAGGCCAAGACCGCAACCAAAGCAATACCAGCCCTTTTCCCCTCACTGATCGATGTTTGAATGGCAACCAGCATGGCAGGCCCCGGACTGGCAATCGCAACCAGAAGGGCAAGATTGAATAGAACAATATGATCAAATGACATGGAAATCAGCCTTATCCTGTGGATTAGGAAAAATCTAGCCGCTATCTATGGCTAATATAGGTCCGGCCTGATGAGAATCAGTACCTATTTGAGCATTTCGATTTATTATCCGGGAGCAATTATGACCACAAATAATCATAACCACATCAATTATATCGAATTCCCAATGCAGAACGCCGAAGCAACAAAGAAGTTTTACAGCGAAGCATTTCAATGGGAATTCATGGACTGGGGCGAGAGTTATATCAGCTTCAGTGGAGCAGGTGTTGAAGGCGGATTTGAAAAAGATGAGATGCGTGAAGCAACCTCCCCCGGGGTACTGGTTGTCCTCTACAGTGATAATCTGGAAGACACCCTTACAACCGTTACAGGTGCTGGCGGAAAAATCATTAAACCCATCTACGGTTTTCCCGGCGGTCGTCGTTTCCATTTCCTCGACCCGAATGGCAATGAGCTCGCAGTCTGGGCCAAGGTATAAATAAAAAAAGCTTCCACCGTCATGCGGTGGAAGCTCTTTTATATAACAGATTTTATAGATACCTATACAGCCAGCATCATCTCCAGATGCTTCGGTAAATCCTTATTCGGGACATGTGTCAGGTCCTTTGGCACCTGCTCGACAACCTTGTCCATCACCTGAGATGAAAGAGAATGGCGCAATTCTCCAAGCATGGCCGGCGAAGCAAAAATAATCATCCGGTCAAACTCGTTCTTCCGTAGTTTTTTACTGAGACTTTGCCCTAACTCCTCAGCAAATTGCCGCTTGTCATCCTCGTGAGTTTCCTGATCAGCATCCCTGCTGTTATCATTGTCTATTTCGAATTTCATCCCCTGAACAGGTTTTATCCCATGTCCGGGACCGTCATTCATTACAACCCGCGCGCGAGCGCCGTCAGCTATCAAAATCCATGTACGAACTGGTTTCATATATTTCCAATATCCTGTTTACTAAACAACAGACAGACTACTCCTCCAGTGTTCAAATTCAGATAAGAAAAATACTTAATATGAAGTTGATATATGTCCTCCGCGACCACTGCCCGGTTTCATGGCTGCACGACGATGGAGAGCCATTTTTTCCTGTAAACATTTAAGATCTTCATTAATCAGACGTTTCCTGGCAAGCGGTAATACAATCGTATTTTCCCACACCAGATGTCTGCGATACCCCTCAAAGAACCCTCTGAGCATATATCCCACCATATCAGGATTAAGCAGCCTCTGTCCCTCTGCAAGAGTTTTCAGGCTTTCCAGAAGTTCATCAGCAAAACTTTCATCAGTCGCATGTTCCATACAAAGATTCGCAACGATTTCTAACAGATTATCTTCTGGCAATGCGCGCTGCTCCAGTAAAGGAAAGAGCCCCTGCTCTTCATCGGCATGATGTATAGGCATTTCCACAGTAAGCGCATGGATTGCTGTCAGACATAATTTTTCATCAACCTGATCAGGAAGATCATCTGCAATTCGTTCAAGAATATCACATAATTGGGTCTGAAAATGATGATCGGCCTCTATGATATCAATCGGACTTTTCATATGGCTGACATCCCCGGAAATTCCCTCAAAAATATTAAAAATTATTTTTGTTCAACAACGTAACAAAAATAAACCTTCTGTTAATGTCTTCATTCAATTTTCAATATGGATGAAATGCCTCAGCACAACCTTGACATATGTCAAAGCAAATCCCCGCCGCCTCAGTCAGTTTCAGTAGCACATTAGAGTTTCACCTTATTCAGAGTACCTTTCTATAGCGCAAGAGTAATTGCAAAGGGCTCCATATTTCACTTAGGGGAAGAAAAAATGGCTTCTGCCTTACAATTATCTTTTGCTGGTTTAACAGCATTTGCCGCTCTGGTCCTTGCAGGCCTGGCTCAGGATGAACTATTTGCAACTCATGCCTGGATCGTGGTTCTGGCCTGCCTGATTGCTGTTATATTTCTGGCCAGAAACTATAAATTCAGCGATCAGAAAGAAATCGTTGAAGAAAAATATGTGGATGACGTTGTTCGCGCCGGATGTATCGCGACTGTTTTTTGGGGGATTGTCGGCTTTCTTGTTGGAGTTGTAATAGCTGCACAACTGGCATATCCGGCACTGAACTTTGACATTGCCTATACAAATTTTGGTCGCCTCCGTCCATTGCATACATCAGCCGTGATATTTGCATTTGGCGGTAACGCGTTAATCGCAACCAGCTTTTATATTGTCCAGAGAACGACAGGCGCAAGGCTGGCACTACCTGCTCTGGCATGGTTCGTATTCTGGGGCTATCAGCTGTTTATCGTGCTTGCTGCGACAGGTTACCTGCTCGGAATCACACAAAGTAAAGAATATGCCGAACCTGAATGGTATGTTGACCTATGGCTGACACTGGTATGGGTTGCCTATCTTGTAGTCTTCCTTGGAACAATCCTGAAGCGTAAAGAACCTCATATCTACGTAGCGAACTGGTTCTACCTTGCCTTTATCATCACTGTAGCAATGCTCCATATCGTAAATAATATATCTGTCCCGGTATCCTTTCTTGGTGTCAAAAGCTACTCGGCATTCGCAGGTGTTCAGGACGCACTGACACAATGGTGGTACGGTCACAATGCCGTAGGATTTTTCCTTACAGCAGGCTTCCTTGGCATGATGTACTATTTCGTCCCCAAAAGAGCAGAGCGCCCGGTTTATTCCTACAGACTCTCAATCGTACACTTCTGGTCACTGATCTTCCTTTATATCTGGGCTGGTCCTCACCACCTGCATTACACAGCTCTGCCGGACTGGGCACAGACCCTCGGTATGGTTTTCTCCATTATGCTCTGGATGCCTAGCTGGGGTGGAATGATCAATGGCCTGATGACATTATCCGGTGCATGGGACAAACTCCGCACAGACCCTGTAATTCGGATGATGGTTATGGCTATTGCATTTTATGGCATGTCCACATTCGAAGGCCCTGTTATGTCCATCAAATATGTGAACTCTCTCAGCCATTATACAGACTGGACAATAGGACACGTACATTCCGGTGCCCTTGGCTGGGTTGGCCTGATTACCTTCGGTGCCATGTATCATATGTTCCCCAAACTCTGGAAGCGCGATGAACTGTACAGCCTGCGCCTCGTAAACTGGCACTTCTGGCTGGCAACACTGGGCATCGTTCTATACGCCTCCGCCATGTGGGTTTCCGGTATCATGCAGGGCCTTATGTGGAGTGCATCAAACAAACAGGGCTTCCTGGAATACAGCTTCGCAGAAACCGTAGCAGCCATGCACCCTTACTATGTAATCCGTGTGGGTGGCGGCCTGCTCTACCTGCTCGGCGCCCTGATAATGGCTTACAACCTGTACCGCACAGTGCTCGGAGACAGGAGGTCCGAGCGCCCCATGACTGCAATGCAGACAGCCACCGCATAAGAAGACGCATCAGGAGAAATTAAGAATGTTTAATCACGCAATATTCGAAAAAAACGTAACATTGCTCATGGTGGTCAGCCTGATTGTTGTCTCAATCGGCGGTATCGTTGAGATTGCACCACTATTCTATATGGAAAACACAATCGAAAAGGTAAAGGGCATGAGGCCCTATACCCCTCTGGAGCTGGCAGGACGGAATATCTACATCCGTGAAGGCTGCTATAATTGCCATAGCCAGATGATCCGCCCTTTCCGTGGCGAGGTCCAGCGTTATGGCCATTACAGCCTTGCTGCAGAAAGTATGTATGACCACCCGTTCCAGTGGGGCTCGAAGCGTACCGGACCTGATCTGGCCCGTGTAGGAGGTCGTTACTCTGATGAATGGCATGTTCAGCACATGATAGCACCACGTGAAGTTGTCCCTGAATCAGTCATGCCCGGATACCCGTTCCTGGCAAAAACAGCATTGAACTTCAAAAATATTGAAGCTCACCTGAAAGCCAATAAGGCAGTTGGCGTTCCCTATACCGAGGAAATGATCAGCAACGCCAAAGCGGATTTGATCGCACAGGCGACAACAGATGCAGATGGAGCCGATGCATTGAAGAAGCGTTACCCCAAAACACTGGCAAGGGATTTTGACGGCAACCCCGGAAAAATCACGGAAATGGATGCACTGGTAGCCTATCTGCAAATGATGGGTACTTTGGTTGATTTCAAAGCATATGATGCGAAAAAGAATTATCGCTAGGAGGCATCAGAGATGGATTACGAAACAGCACGTCAATTTGCTGACAGTTGGGGCCTTCTTTATCTGGTTCTGGTTTTCGTTGGCTTGATATTATTCACCTTTAGGCCTGGATCAAAAAAGACATCCGAAGATGTCGCAAAAATTCCGCTGAAAGAGGACTGAAAAATGAGCAAAATTGAAAAAGACGAACACAGCGGTACCGATACAACTGGCCATGAATGGGATGGTATTAAGGAGTTAAATACCCCGCTTCCAAGATGGTGGTTATGGACTTTTTATGCTACAATAGTGTGGGCAATAGGATACTGCATTGCTTTTCCCTCGATCCCCCTAATTACAGAATCAACCAAAGGATTGCTCGGTTATTCCAGCCGTGCAGAAGTTGAAAAGGACATTGCAAAAGCAAAAGCCGGTCAGGAAAAATACCTGAAGAAAATAAGCGCCCTTCCCCTGGAAGATATTGTTAAAGACAGCGACCTTTCAACATTTGCAGTTGCAGGTGGCCGTTCAGCCTACCAGGTGAATTGCGTTCAATGTCATGGCACAGGCGCTGCCGGAAGCATCGGTTATCCGAATCTGAATGACGATGACTGGTTATGGGGTGGCAAACTGGAAAACATTTACATCACTATTAAGCACGGCATTCGTTTCGAACAGGATGAAGATACAAGAGCATCGGATATGCCCGCATTCGGCAAAGATGAAGTTCTGAATAAAGAGCAGATCAAACAGGTTTCCGAGTTTGTCCTGTCTCTCTCCAAATCCAGCCATGACACCAATATTGCTGCAAAAGGCGCTGCAATATTCAAGGATAACTGTGCTTCCTGCCATGGCGAAAAAGGCGAAGGCAATCAGGAAGTAGGTGCCCCAAGACTGAATGATGCTATCTGGCTCTACGGCGGAGACCGCGAAACAATCATCAGGATGGTATCAAATCCCAAAAACGCAGTAATGCCGGCATGGGCACATCGTTTGGATGATGTCACTATTAAACAGCTTGCAATCTATATTCAGTCTCTGGATGGAACACAGGCTCAATAGTAAGGAAGTCAGATTTGACTGAACAGTTGGAATCCACAGTTGACCGGATTAATGTTAATCCGGTCAACAAAAAGGAAAAAAGAGAGCTTTTCAAAGCAAGAGAAAAGATTTTCCCCAAGCGGGTTCAGGGTTTTTTCCGCGGATTTAAATGGTGGGTTATGTTCATAACCCTTGGCATCTATTATATCACTCCCTGGATAAGGTGGGACAGGGGTCCCCATGCACCCGATCAGGCGGTCCTTATCGACCTTGCAAATGGACGCTTTTATTTCTTCTTCATTGAAATTTGGCCGCAGGAACTTTTTTATGTAGCAGGCCTCCTGATTATGGCTGGCATAGGCCTGTTCCTCGTCACATCTACAGTTGGACGCGCATGGTGTGGCTATACCTGTCCGCAAACCGTATGGGTAGACCTTTTCCTCTTCGTTGAGCGGCGCATCGAGGGTGACAGAAATGCCCGCATCAAATTGGACAAGGCCCCATGGACAATTGATAAAATCACTAAACGCACCGTAAAACACATAACCTGGATATTAATTTCCGTTGCAACTGGTGGTGCATGGATTTTTTACTTTGCCGATGCTCCGGCGCTGGCTCAGGACTTTATACTCTTTCAGGCCCCTGCTATTGCCTATTATACAGTCGCTATTCTTACGGCAACCACATACATCCTCGCAGGCTATATGCGCGAACAGGTCTGTACCTATATGTGTCCCTGGCCAAGAATTCAGGCCGCTATGCTTGATGAAGATTCTCTCGTGGTAACCTACAATGACTGGCGGGGCGAACCAAGGTCCAGACACCAGAAGAAAAATAAAGCCCCTGATACACAACTGGGAGATTGTGTTGATTGCAACCAGTGTGTTGCTGTATGCCCTATGGGTATAGATATCCGTGATGGGCAACAGCTGGAATGTATCACCTGCGCCTTATGTATAGATGCATGTGATAATGTTATGAAGAAACTGGATAAACCACTAAAACTCATCTCCTATTCCACACTAAATGGTTACAATAATGCTGTTGCAGGCAAGCCGGAACCAACCACATTGCGGTCCTTTATCAGACCAAGAACATTTATTTATACTGCCATCTGGGCGGCAGCAGGCCTGCTGATGGTATTCATGCTGATGACAAGAGACAAACTGGACCTCAATATCCAGCATGACAGAAACCCTGTTTTCGTATTGCTGTCAGATGGCTCTATCAAGAACGGATACACCATAAAAGTACTCAATATGCAGGCAAAACCCAGAACATTCACATTAAGCCTGAAAGGTTTTGATAAAGCCGGAATGAGACTGGCAGGCCCCGGACAAAAACTAAAAACCGCAATACAGATAGCAGCCAGTCCTGATGCATTGGCAAAAGTAAAGGTTTTTGTGCAGGTTAAGAAATCTGAACTGAAAACTACTCATAAGTCATTTAAATTCGTTGTGCAGGATAACAACAGCGATGAACGCGCAACATACAGTGCAAAATTCGAAGCACCAAAATAAGTGAAAAGAGAGCACTCAATGGTAACAGAAAAAGCAAATCGTGAATTCACCGGCTGGCACATGCTCATCATAATGCTTTTATTTTTCGGTGTAATTATTACAGTTAATATTACAATGGCTATATTTGCTGCCAGTAGCTGGACCGGGCTTGTTGTAAAAAACTCCTACGTAGCCAGCCAGAACTTTAATGAACACCTTAATAATGCTGAAAAACAGGCCAGACTTGGCTGGTCCAGCAACCTGACCACCAAAAACGGAAAGATTAACCTCACACTCCATGATAGCTTGGGAAAACCGTTAACTGGACTACAGGTAACCGCACTTATACAAAGACCTGCACATGAACGTGAAGATATTACGCTAAACCTGAAACAGAATAGTTCTGGCCAGTATTACCATGAAAAAATTCTGACGGACGGCGCATGGAATATCAAGATAACAGCTAAGCATCCTGATCAGGATAACTACATTCAGATATTTAAAATTGAAGTAAGAAAAGAGCGGCTTTAAATGTCCTGCTGTAAATCCGGAAAAACAGAACCACCCAAAGAAACCTGCAGCTCAATGCAGGATACTCCTGATACCCTTCAGGAACATAAACCGTGGGAAATCGAAAAACATCCAGGCTCCCTCCATATGGACATCAACGTCCCTGGAATGCACTGTGCAGGATGTATCAACAGAATAGAAAAAGCTCTTCATGCGCTGGATGGCATTAAAAAAGCCAGAGTAAACCTCTCAACAAAGCGTGTCTCTGTTGACTGGGATAATAAGAAGCTCTCCTCAGACAGGATCATGGAAACAATCGAAAGGCTTGGCTTTGAAGCTCAGCCTGATACACCGGATACCGCACAGAATATTACACCAGACCAGACAGGCAAAGCACTACTCCGTGCAATGGCTGTAGCAGGCTTTGCTTCTGCAAATATCATGCTGCTATCTGTCTCCGTATGGTCAGGCACATCACACTCCACAACACTTTTGTTTCACTGGATATCAGCTCTTATTGCCCTGCCTGCAGTGATATATTCAGGACAGCCATTCTACAGTTCTGCCTGGAAATCTCTTCGAAACGGCCAGCTAAATATGGATGTTCCTATCTCTCTTGCTGTTATACTTGCTGCCGGCATGAGCCTTTATGAAACCCTGACCCATGGTCATATGGCCTGGTTTGATGCATCCGTCATGCTGTTGTTCTTCCTGCTCATCGGCAGATATCTGGACCATATGATGCGTGAGCGTGCCCGCTCATCAGTAGCACAGCTTCTGTCACTCTCAGCTCCCGGAGCAACTGTCGTAACGGAAGCAGGTGCCCGCATATACAAAAAAATTTCCGATCTGAAACCCGGCATGAGGATTGCTGTCGCCGCAGGGGAACGCATTCCTGCTGATGGTGATATAGTAAAAGGCTCCAGTGAAATAGACAGCTCTCTGATAACAGGCGAAACAACTCCCGAACCGACAACTCAGGGAATGCGTGTTTATGCCGGAGCCATGAACCTTACAGGCCCACTGGAAATAACTGTAAAATCAGTCGGAGCAGATACATTCCTCTCTGAAATGATCAGGTTGATGGAAGTCGCTGAACAGGGCAAGGCAAAATATGTAAAAATAGCAAACAGAGTCGCCCGCTTATACGCACCTGTTGTACATATACTGGCTGCTGCTACATTTCTTGGCTGGCTATTATATACCGGTGGCGATTGGCATACTTCACTCATGTATGCAGTCGCAGTACTTATCATAACCTGCCCCTGTGCTCTTGGACTTGCAGTACCTGTCGTACAGATCGTGGCTGGAGGAGTACTTTTCAAAAACGGCATCATGGTCAAGGACGGCGCTGCCCTTGAAAAACTATCCCAGATAGATACGGTATGCTTTGATAAAACAGGAACACTCACTTTGGGACGTCCCGCATTTATTCAGAATGGCGTGCTTGATATAAATACACTGTCAATTGCTGCTGGTCTTGCCCGCCACAGTAACCACCCCTTATCAAAAGCCCTCACTCAGGTTGCGGAAAACAGCAACACTCCTTACGCCGAAATAACAGATATAAAAGAATATCCTGGCAACGGCCTTGAAGGAAAATGGAACGGCTCTACAATCCGTCTCGGCAATCGCACCTGGTGTGGCATGGATCAGGATAAAGAGAATAACAATCCCCACTCCTATCTGGAGCTGTGTATGAAAGCAGGAAATGCAAAACCTGTTTTCTTCCACTTTGAGGATGAACTCCGAAGCGATGCTGCACAAACCATTCACGCTTTGCACAAACAGAATCTGAAACTGGATATCTTGTCTGGTGACAGGGAAAGCGCTGTCAGATCTGTAGCAGACCGACTAAATATAACCACCTGTCATGCTCACCTGAAACCAAAAGACAAAGTTGACCATATAGACAAACTTACCAGACAGGGACGAAAAGTTCTCATGGTAGGTGATGGTATTAATGACGCCCCTGCCCTTGCATCCGGATTTACATCTATGGCCCCTTCAACAGCTTCCGATGTTGGTAGAACAGCGGCAGATTTTGTATTTCTTGGTGAAAAACTGGGTGCAATTGCCTTCACACTAAAAATCTCGAAACTGGCAACATCACTGGTTAAACAGAACTTCGCTTTGGCTGCTATCTACAACATCATTGCGGTACCAATCGCAATTACAGGAAACGCAACTCCTCTGATTGCAGCTATAGCAATGTCATCATCATCGCTTATTGTGATACTGAATGCACTGCGCTTAAGACTTGGCCAGTATGAAGCAGATACAGAGATTTCAAAACAGAGTTATATTACAAAAACGACTGCGAATAACCCTTTCCCTCAACCAAAGGCAACATTATGACCAACCTCCTCATCCTGATCCCTGTTGCTTTATTTCTTGGTGGACTTGGACTTGCAGCTTTTATCTGGTCCCTTAAATCCGGCCAGTTTGACGATATGGATGGAGCAGCCCAGCGCATTCTCATTGATGACGATGAATAAATACTACGATCCTCGCCGAACTGTTTTCCTTTTATCTTTACTTGCGATCAGGAATATATATTGAATTACCTGAGACGTAACTTACAGAGGCTGAAATGAGCACGCAAAAAATAAAAGCAAACAGGTTTAAGGAGCTCCATGAGCGGGATAGCTGCTTTGTCATTCCTAACCCCTGGGATACAGGTTCCACCAAAATCCTTGAGCAATATGGCTTTGAGGCGTTGGCCACCACCAGTGCCGGAGTTGCATTCTCTCTGGGTCTTCGTGATGGGCAAAGCGATACAACACGCGAGGATATTCTGAATAATGCACGGCAGATTGTCGAAAATACCAGCCTGCCAGTCAGTGCAGACCTTGAAAACGGCTATTCAAATAATCCCGAGGTGATAGCTCGTACCATTAAGCTTGCTGCAGATACTGGACTTGTCGGCGGATCAATCGAAGACCGCACCATGGACAACAGCAACCCGATCCGCGATCTTGAACATGCAACAGAATGTATAAGAGCAGCTGTAGAGGCAAAAAATGCCCTGCCCTTCCACTTCACATTAACAGCAAGGGCTGAAAACTACCTCTTTGGTATTCAGGATCTTGATGACACTATCAGGCGCCTTCAGGCATTTCAGGAAGCAGGCGCTGATGTTCTATATGCTCCCGGCCTTACAACAAGGGAACAGATATCTGCTGTTATCTCATCAGTAGATCTACCGGTTAATGTAGTTATGGGACTAAGCGGTAACACTTTGACAAAAGCGGAGCTGGAAGAATTGGGTGTAACCCGGATAAGCCTTGGCTCGGCTTTAGCCAGAGCTGCATATGGCGCATTTCTTGATGCAATTGATGAAATAAAGGATCAAGGCACATTCACTTTCGCAGAAAAAGCAGCTCCTTTCAGCAAACTTAATGACTTCTTTGCATAACAGGTTCTGACTGAAGCAGGTGCTGCCAGACACAGGCTGCACCTGTTTTTTATAAAAACAGCCTGAATGCCACAAAAGAAATCATTACCCCCCAGACAACCATATTCACAAATGAACGCAGAATTCCGCCATCCTGCTCTACAGTAATTCCCGTATACCGACGCACAAACTCACCGGGAAATAGAAATATCTTAGCCAGAATTTGAAGTACTGCCATAACTGTCACCTTACACATTTAATCATTCATATAATATGCATATTTAAATATACACTATCTGGTGCTAAAAACAACATATGAAATGCATTATTTAGGATTTTCTCATGCGACTGAACATGGCAAGCGACTTTGCACTTCGAATTCTAATTCTGCTGGCAAAGTCAGAAAACCCTTTGACAGTTGATAAGATTGCCTCTGAACTGGGCCTCGCCAAATCTCATGTCATGAAAATAGTAGCCAGACTGGGAAACCGGTCTTATGTAAAATCAACTCGGGGACGTGTTGGAGGCGTACAGATAGAGATGCCTCTCGATAAGATCAAAATAGGAGAAATTGTACGCCTGATGGAAGCCGACTTTTCAGTTGTGGAATGCCTGAAACCTGGTCACTGCGAATGCAATTTCGTAAACAAATGCGCCTTGAAACCCGTGATGCTGCAGGCCACAGATGCATTTCTTGCTGAACTTGATAAACACACTCTGCAATCAGTAATAGAAAAAATGTAGTCTCAAATGCCTGTCAGGCAATAATATCACAAATATATACAACTTTAGTTATATCAGAACGCAAGCATAAAGAGGTATTTCTGCACCTCAAAACAGGAATAGTAATAGTAATTACAATCTGCCTGTTCTACGGTATTGAAAGATATGGAAAATCATCATAATATCTTGATGAGCTGTGAGTAACGAAGCAATCCTATACCCGGACGGACAAATAATAACAATGAATATCGAGCCGATTATCAAGGAAGTTGAGGAAANNTTTTTATCTTTCTATCCCTCAGTCGCGTGTAGACGTGGTTAACAGGATCGTTTCCAAAAACCCAGATATTTCAAGCGACTTGGCAAGAGATCTGATCCTGTCGGCAGCTATGGGCATTCGTGTTCCAAGCCCGAAATACCACGAACCTGAGGGCGTACTGGAAAACGCCAGCCAGCTTCTGGAGGAGTTCTGGTTTAACATAAGAACCGTCACCGCCAAAACACTCACATTCGAACCAGTTGACATAATCCTGAA
>JBOEGA010000053.1:0-14510 GCA_050633205.1 Methyloligellaceae bacterium
GATCCATCTGATCGCCATAGCAGGACGGACAACATATAGATATTTCTTTAAATTGACCTCTTCCTCATTTTCTATATAGGCACTCCATTGACGGGAACCGAGATTCAGGTAGTGATACAGACAGGATTGAACGTGAGCCACTTCTGAGGCCAGCTGGTTAATTACCCCGCATGCCTCCTCATTCCAGATATACCGTATTGGACTGGCCAGCCACTCAAGCAAAACCGGATTAGGTTTCATCAGCAGCCCCAGCGCTTTTTTGATATTCCAGCCATTAATATCCCAGTCACCCTCAAGAGGTAATTCAATCACATCCCTCCCAGGATGAATTGTCAGGTACCAATCAACTGGATGCGCATAGATAAAACGGACATCATAATCACTGTCTGGTGAAGGAAAACCCCAGGCTCGACTGCCACTTTCTACCGCAAACAGAATCCTGACATTCTCACGTTCTTCAATACCCTGTAATTTTGAAAGGATCACCTTTCTCACATCCGGATCAATATCCAAATCAGCCATTTCACTTCCATTCCATATATTATTCCCAACTTAAAACGTTCAATAATGTCTATTTTACGCCAAATAACATGAGTGCGCTGATTGTTGAGCAGAACTAAACTTTGACCGTTCCAGACATGAAAATGACGATTACTCTAAAGCGGCGCCAGTCCATAAGCCCTATGTTCTCCAGCAGTATGTTCAATTTTTGGTGGGAATATCCTATGCTTATGCGGATTCTGACTTGTATTACTTTATGCTTTATAACAATCCACTCAGCTTCTGCGTTGACCGTTGTTGACCTTGCGGGAAGAACAGTAAAGCTGGATAAACCTGCAACACGCATTATCCTTGGCGAAGGTCGCTTTATTGCTGCTATTGGAATTCTCGATAGAAAAAATCCGGTAAAGCGCATCGTGGGCATGCTAGGGGAATTCAAAAAATTCGACCCCGCTGGATACGCAGTATATGCAAAATCATTCCCTGAAATAGAAAACATTCCTCTGTTTGGACTAACATCCAAAAGCTCCGTTAGCGTTGAAAAAGCGATTGCTCTTAAACCGGAAGTTGCCATCTTCGGCTTAAGCGGCCATGGACCGTCTGCACGCTCCAAACCACTGATTGATAAGCTGGAAGCCGCAGGCATCAAAACTGTATTCATAGATTTCAGAGACAACCCTCTGGCAAACACGATAAAAAGTATTGCTCTCCTTGGTAAAGTTATGGGGCGTGATAAGGAAGCTGCTGAATATATAGAGTTCTATAAAAAAGAGCTGGCAAGGGTTACGGATGTTGTCAAAACCATAAAAAGCAAAAAGCCAACCATATTTCTCGAAACTCATGTTGGTGCCAGCAATGAATGCTGCAGAACCATAGCCCGCGGCATGATCAGCGCATTTATCGAATATGTGGGCGGAGCCAATATATCTAAAAAGATTATTCCCGGCATATCCGGTGTTGTAAATCTTGAATACCTTATCGCTCAGCAGCCTGATATCTATATTGGCACAGCTATTGGCACTGTAGCCGCTTCAAAAAAAGCGCCAACCCGCATTGTTCTCGGCGCAGATTCCTCGCCTGAGCATGCAGCAAACTCCCTGAAAAGAGCTATGGCAAGACCTGGAATGGCAACGCTGACAGCTGTAAAAAATAAACGTGTTTATGCCATCTGGCACCATTATTATAATTCTCCTCTGAACATCATCGCAATTCAGGCATTCGCAAAGTGGATTCATCCTGAACACTTCAAAGATCTTGATCCTGCAGAAACCCTGAAAACACTACACTCCAGATTTCAACCGCTGCCTGCAACCGGGAAATATCTGGTTGAACTGGAATAGACTGTATCTCCAATGACAATATTAAAAGAGGCCGATGCCTCAACTCCCCTGTCTCTGGGTAAGAATTATGCCGCAATAGTGCGAAGACGGGCAATAATTTTATGCTTTGTCTTTGCAGCATTAATTCTGTCTTTTCTGATTGATATCTCAATTGGTCCCTCTGACTTTCCGATAGCAGATATCATTTCAGGTTTCTTTGCGCCTGATACCCTGTCAGCATCTCAGTCTGTAATTCTATGGGATGTGAGGCTCCCCTATGCCTTGATCGCAGTCTTTGCCGGAGCATGTCTGGGATTAGCCGGCGCAGAAATGCAGACCATCTTAAACAACCCTCTTGCCAGTCCGTTTACTCTGGGCCTTTCTGAAGCAGCTGCTTTGGGAGCTGGCATTGCAATTGTCTTTCCTCTTGCAATACCGGGAGTAGGACAGACATTCGCAATTCCGGTCATGGCATGTGCGTTTGCCTTATGCACCAGCTTTCTTATCCTCGCTCTGACCCGTAAATTTGGCGCCGGAACCGACACTATAATCCTGTTTGGAATAGCCATACTGTTCATCTGCCGGGCACTGATTTCCCTTGTATTATTCGTGGCTGATACGGACGCAGTTCAGCAGATAGTATTCTGGACAATGGGAAGTCTATCCAGAGCTTCATGGGAAAAAGTAGGAATCGTTGCAGCAACATTCGCTGTTATTGCCCCCATTGCATTCAGGAATGCCTGGGCAATGACTGCCCTTCGTGCTGGGGAAGAGCAGGCCAAAAGCTTCGGAATTAATGTTGAGCGAATGCGTGTCATTGTTCTCCTGCGTGTTACAGTTCTGGCAGCAATAGCTGTTTGTTTTGTTGGCTCTATTGGCTTTATCGGTATAGTCGGCCCCCATATGGCCAGACTGGCACTGGGTGAAGACCATCGGTTCTTTTTACCTGCAAGTGCCCTTGGCGGCGCACTGGTGTTATCTATTGCCTCAATTGCCAGTAAATCCGTAATCCCCGGACTGATCCTCCCTGTAGGCATAGTAACAGCCCTTGTTGGCATTCCGCTGTTTATTGCCCTCATAGCTGGCAGAAGAGCATAAGCATGGCAAATGGATTTTCAATTTCAGACCTTGAAAGCGGTTATCGAAACCTGAAAGTTATCGAGAGCCTCAATCTCCCGGAAGTTCCTGAAGGTACTGTAACAGGCCTTCTTGGACCAAATGGTGCAGGCAAATCAACATTACTGAAAGCTCTTGCCGGCCTGCAGCCATTCACAGGAACAATCAAACTCAGAGCCAATAATCTGAGTACTCTCAGCGCAGATGAAAGACTGGAACATATCGGCTACCTCCCCCAAAGCCTTCCACTCTCCAGCTCACTTCTGGTTTATGAAAGCATTCTGAGTTCCTGTCGTGTTGCCAACCGAAGCCTGAACAATACAGAGATAGAACAACGCATAGAGCAGGTTCTCGATACACTTGGTATTTATCAGGAAGCCTTCAAAGGAGTCAGGGAACTGTCAGGAGGCAAACGCCAGCTTGTCGGCCTTGCTCAGGTAATGGTTCGCAATCCGGATCTGATGCTGCTTGACGAACCAACAAGTGCACTTGACCTGAAGCACCAGATACAGGTCTTCGATTACATCCGAAGAATTACCAAGACAAAAAACAGCTTCGCAATAATTTCAGCTCACGACATCAATCTTGCCATGAGATTCTGCGACAATATCATTGTCCTCTCCGATGGCAAGGCACTCGCTTGCGGAAAGCCGGAAGACGTAATCACTCCTGCTATTCTCCAACAGGTATATGGCGTTGAAGCCAGAGTCGAGCGCTGCTCCAGAGGCTATCCGATAGTGCTGGCTGACAGCGTATCGGACATGCCTCCCAACTGATTTCCATACAAACAGGATAGATAAATGATCAAAGCCAAAGCCCACGCCGAAACAGAAAACGCCAGCAAATACCTGCAACAGCTATGCAAACACTTCCGCCATAAAGTCCCGGCAGAATATGATGCGCATCAGGCAAAAGTAGACTTCCCCTTCGGCCTGTGCCTGATGAATGCAGATGATACCAAACTCCAGATCAACTGCGAAGCTCCTGACGATGAAGCCTTTACAAAAATGAAATTCGTAATAGACGACCACCTGGAACGCTTTGCCTGGAAAGAAGAACTAAAACTAAGCTGGGATATTGAGGGTAAGGATAACTGAGCTGGGATTACTCTTGCTACAACGGTAGACTTCCCCACTACCTTCTCTGGATAACCCTGCATTCAGCGGATTTTGATACTAAATCATACTTAAAAACAATCGAATAGTTGAGAAGCCCCTCCTTTAGAAGGGGCTTCCCATAAATCTTAGAACTTGGCTTTTGCACTAAAATAAAATGAGCGGCCTGGCTCATTAAGCGGAGTGATATTGTCATACTCCTGACCAGATGTTACACGAGCTGCATATTCCTCATCAAACATGTTTTTCACCTCGGCACGCAATGTAAGATATGGCATTGATGCAGGCTGATATTGAGCATAGGCATTAACGACAGTGTACCCTGGAATATCTGCTGTTGCGCTAGGAATAAGATCATCCTGATCCAGATCAAGAGCAATATTGATATCACCACCAATAGTCAGGCCAGTACCTGCAAATTTATGAGCGGCCTGAAGTGAAATAAGCTCCCCGACATTGGTACCATAATAAAATGCAGTCGTACCAATTGGCTCACCATCCTGAGTAACTTCAATATTCGCATATTTTGCTTTCACAAAACCATCTGTCCAGCTATAGCCAAAAGCAATATCAAAACTGTTTGACTCAATATCAGCAGTATTATTACGACTGCTTGATCCTCTTGCAGCATAATAAGCAATCGCATCATCCATTTTTACAATGTTGTAACTGCTATCAAATGTAAAACCTTTATACTTGGCAGAAACACCGGCAGTTACGTTATTTGAAGAAAATGGCTCGACCCCATCATACGTATAGTTATTGTAGTTCAAAAGAGCCTCAGCCAGAGGAATGCGACCAAACACATGCGCGTAACCAGCTTTCAAAGTGATATATTTATTAATATCATACTCACCTGAAATGTTTCCGCTGAAGCCAGTATTATCCAGATCAGTTCCATCAACACCTTCAAACATCTGGTGATCAACACGACCACCAAACGAAAGACGAGTTCTGTCTGTTGGGCTTAACCGTGCCTGAGCGTAGATACCGACATTGCGGTCTTTCTCAGTTCCAAATTCATTAACGACATTTCCCGCACCATCAAGTTTATTCCCACCGAATGAGTCCTTATCAAAGAAATCCAGACCGGCAGTAACTGTCCCGGTAGAAACTGTAAATTTATTTTCAACTTTACCTGACAGAGTGGAAATATCTGCAGTACTTTCATAGTCAGGGAACGTATCCAGCTTGGTAGTGCTGTAAGACAGAACAATCTTTGGATTCCACCAGCCTTCAGGCTTTTCATCTGTATAAGTAAAGACTGTTGTATTCCTGGATAGGTTGTATGGTTGATTTGGATAAATCGTACTTCCCCGAACAACAGTATCAAAATTCGCACGGTATGGACGAACAGCATCATCAGAAACAACTTCATGACTCAGCTCAAAACGATCACCGCTTTTGCTCTCATAGGCCAACTTACCAAGACCTGAACGAAGAGATGCACCAGATGCAGTAACAACATCACCACCTCCATCTTTATAATCATCACCTTCAGAAAATTTGAAATATCCAAGAGCTTCAAAACCATTTTTCATGGTGTAACCTGAAACTGCAGTCGTGAAGGTCTGACCATTGGTATCAAATGTCGAGTGCACAAAACCACCAACAGTTTTTCCAGGCTCAAGCAGGTCTTTAGCATCAACTGTTTCAAATTGCACAGATCCGCCAAGCGCACCAGGTCCGGCATCTGCACCAGCAACGATAGGATCAATACGGGCAGTTTTTAGCATTTCAGGGTCCAGCAGCAAGGTACCGGCATGATGAAATGTTGAATTGGATACGGATGCACCATCAATAGTTACAGCAAGCTGGCTGTCTTCAAGACCATAAACATATAATTTCTGGCTTACAGGGGTTCCGCCACCAATAGACACGGATGTTTCACTGGCAAATACTGCCTTAATGTCAGAAGGAGCATCACGGTCAAGATCCTCTCTGCTTATTGTAACACCGGGAACTCCCGTATGCTCTTCCTGAGAAGCTGTAACGACAATTCCGTCAAGCTGGTTGGAACTCTGGGCATTTACAATGGTGGACACACTGGTCAGCATGGTAAACGAGCCTAAAGCGATGGCTAAAGATGACAATCTCACTGCTTTTACTCCTTGCATATGAACTATTTATTTTTATCACCTCATTCATAGGTTAAGCGGAAAAGGTTCGCTTTTGAGAGATCGTCATATTGCTTAGGAGAAATCGCCGTCAGGGTATTTAGACAACATTATGTAACATTAAAAACACACTTCAAGATGCACGGCGCTCAACTATTTTAAAGAATATTATTCATTTATATTTCTCATCCATTAGCGGTAACATAGGTATCAAATGCAGTTTTATAGTACAGTAAGGTGTCGCACATGCCTGCTACCGGGGATGCAGTGATCCAGGATAGATCTTTTACTCTGAGGGGGGATAAAAAAAATGCTTCCCGGCCTCACACAAACATATCACACACTAAAGAGTTGAAGACCATAAATACAGATACAACCTCTGGAGAAACCGGATTTATTCAGCTAAGCTCGGGTCTGTCTCTACATTTCTCGGATATCGTAGAGCTTACCGATGGCCGCTCTGAAAGCATGTCGGATTCCAACATCACAATATCAATTCTCCTGGAAGGTCAGGTTCAGTTTTACATGGATGACCAGCCTTTTTTTCTGGGCAGGGACAACAGCTATTCACAAGGCTCAGCCTGCGGAAAAATATGGGCCGTATCAGAACCTGTAAAATTCTCCCGCGTTTTCCGTAGGGGGTGCCGCGTCAAAAAAGTTATCATCACCGCAGACAAAAAATGGTTGGCTAACATAGGGCTTGATGAGCATTCCCCGGCCTTTTCTCCGGAACTTGATAGAAATCTGAGAACTTTTGCTTCTTCGCACATGCAGTGCAGAGAATGGGAACTGTCGGACAAGGCAATTACCCTGGCTGAAGAGATCATAAGCCCCGCACATAGTTCCGGATGTATGAGCACCATGATCCGCGAGTTTAAAGCACTGGAACTGGTAACTCTGGCATTTGAAGCATTCACCTCCAGCAAAACACCAGAAGCAGTCCACCACGAAACTCCCGCAAATTGCCGATTGATCAAAGTTCATAGCTATATAGAAGAGAACATCTTCCGAAATTTCACTCTTGATGAAATCGCCCGAAATGTTGGCTTCAGTGTTAGTTCCCTGCAGCGCCATTTCAAGGCAACTTACGGTACAACTGTTGTGGACTATATCCGCAATCACAAACTCTCATTTGCCAAAAAACTGATCGAACAGGACAATATCTCAATCACCGAAGCTGCCTACTGCGTTGGTTATGCAAATCCATCAAGTTTTACAACCGCTTTCAAAAGAGCTTTCGGCTACCCTCCTAAAGTTATCAAGGCCCCTGAAGAAATCAGTTAAAATAATTATTTGTTTTTTCTCGCATGAAGTCGTTCTCGATACTCCCCCGGCGTTACCCCCGTCCAGTGTCTGAAGGCCCGGATAAACGAACTCTGCTCTGAATACCCAAGTAACAATGCTATCTCAGAATGGGAAAGGCCCTTGTCAGCCATATATTGTTTCGCCAGCCGCAACCGCATTTCAGAAAGAATGGAACGATAGCTATGCCCTCCGGCACTCAGCTTTCGATAGAATGAACGTAATGAATACCCCATTTTACGCGCAACAACTTCTGCACTGACATCTCCGTCTTTCATCGCCTTAATCATATAGGACTGCATTTTTTCAAAAAAACCGGCAAAGTCTTCTTCCACAACACTGGATTGCTGCATAAGCGCCTGCGCCTGCTGCTCCAGCAGTTTTCTCAAATAAGGGTCGCTGCTTGATATACGCATGGATAACAGGTGAAGGGGAATTTCCACCATCAATGCCTGTGCTTCATATTTGATCGGACATCCCATAATTGCTTCATGAAAACTGGTATCATTCGGAGCCGGGCCCGGTATTGCAACACAGACTGGAGGAATATCTTTACCAATAAGAGTCTGGTACAATCGCACAAAAGCGGCGATGCTGAATTCATGAGAAAGCCGTGCATTTGCTTCAGGTCTCTTCCAGTAGATCTGGGTATTACCTCCCTCCTCCACTGTCCACGACTTTAGCCCGGTCTGCACCAGAGTGCGAAAACTGCCATACCGCCCAAGTGCCTGACCAAGGTTATTGCACGACAAAAAGAGATATCCCATCACTCCAAAATTTCGTGGCTGTGTCGCCATTCCAAGCCTGAAGCCAAGCCCCGGAACCGGATCCAGCTTTTGAATTTCCCCCATAAGCTCACCAAAACGAATTGCGCACATGGAAGTGCTGCTCTTTAGTTCTCTAAGCTCACCCTCCAATTCTGCAGACTTCAGATTACGCTCTGAAAGGTACGAAATAAGCGGTTCCACGAAGGCACTGGGTATCAAAACTTTTTGTGTCATCGGGAAAGTATTTTCCAGTTGGCACAAAATGTCAACAGAAAGAGAAACTGACAATACAAAAGGATAAAAACAACATAACATACCCGGTAGTATTTTTATTTTCAGACACAAATGGAGTAGTGAATGGCATACGTTGTAACCCAGGCTTGTATTAATCATAAACATACAAGTTGTGTGGATGTGTGTCCGGTAGAGGCATTTCGCGAAGGCCCTGAAATGCTGTTTATTGACCCAGAGGTATGCATTGATTGCAACGCCTGCATAACAGAATGCCCCGAACAGGCGATTTACCCTACCAGCGCTGTTCCTGTTGATCAGCAGAAATATATTGCACTGAATGCTGAAAGTGCAAAAATATTACCTGCAATAAAACAAAGTATCAGCAAAGAAACCGCTTCCAACCCTCATGCTGATACTGCAGGCAGGTTTGCAGTAATTGGTTCTGGACCATCGGGTTTTTACACGGCTGAAGCATTACTCAAACAAATGCCCTCTGCAACTGTCGATATATTCGAACGCCTGCCTACACCTTTTGGACTGGTTCGCTACGGAGTAGCACCTGACCACCCCCGCATCAAATCTGTCAGTGCCGGCTTTGAAAGAATTGCAGAATCACCTCAGGTTCGCTTTTTTGGAAATGTGCAGATTGGTAAAGATATTTCGAGACAGGATCTCCTTTCAAATTATCATTCGGTCATTTATGCCACGGGGGGCTCAACCAGCCGCCCACTTAACATTCCCGGCGCTGATCAGAAAAACATTCATGGTTCTTCCACTTTTGTCGGCTGGTACAATGGCCATCCTGACCATCAGGGACTGGAAGTAGACCTTTCTCATAATACAGCAACCATCATCGGTATCGGCAACGTCGCCCTTGATATCGCCCGTATCTTGATACTCCCGACAGAACAGCTTGCAAAAACAGATATCGCTGATGAAGCCCTGCTGGCTCTAAAACAAAGCAATATTTCCGAAGTTAACCTTCTCGCCAGACGTGGTCCTGTACAGGCAGCCTTTACTCCAAAAGAGCTTGAACAGTTGATGGACATTCCTGATCTTAACCTCATCATAAATCCGGAAGACCTGGAACTCGACGAAGCCAGCCAGGCACAACTGCAACAGCCTGAATTCAACGAAGCAAGACAAAATCTGGCGTTGCTCCATGAAATTTCCAAAAGAGAAAAACGCCCCGGTAAATCCATTCGCTTCCTTTTCAGTGTCAGCCCGGAGAAAATCCATTCAGAAACTCAAGGTACCCGACTGCTGACTGCTACAAGAAATGAGTTGCAGCCGGATGGCAAAGGCGGTGTCAGAGCAAAAGCAACCGAAAACTCCTTCGATATCCAGACAGGCCTGATAGTACACGCGATTGGATATCAGGGGGAAAACATTTCTGACCTTCCCTTTAATGAGACACGTGGCGTACTTGAAAACAGTCAGGGTGTTCTGGCACAGTCTTCTGAAAGCGATTACCCGCAGGAATTCACAGCAGGCTGGATTAAACGTGGTGCAAGTGGTGTAATTGGCAGCAACAAACAATGCGCAGGCGACACTGTTAGTCAGCTATTGAAAACCCTGCCAGTTGATATAGCATCTATCGAAAGCGATATAGAGCAGATCCTCGCAGAACGTAATATTGACTTCATTACCTTCTCCGACTGGCGCTTCCTTGACGAGCATGAAAAAGCACTGGGTAAATCTGAAGGTCGTATGCGCAGCAAGATTACCGATGTCAGACAAATGCTTGATATCATCCATAACGCCAAAGACAGAAAACAGCAGGATGAACTGGAGCAGGCAAAACTTCCTGTCAAAACACATTTCAGAAGCTGCACACTTTGTGAAGCCATGTGCGGCGTAAAAATTGAATATCAGGGAGATAAAATCCTGTCTGTTGCAGGTGACCCTGACGATCCACACAGCCTCGGACATATCTGCCCGAAAGGCTATGCGATTCAGGATCTGCATAATGACCCGGATCGTCTCAAAACCCCAATGGAAAAGGTCAATGGAGAATGGCAGCCTATTGACTGGGATACCGCCCTTGATAAAGTTGCCGAACGCCTTACTGCAATTCAGGAAAAACATGGCAATGACTCAGTAGGTGGTTACTGGGGTAACCCGGGTTCCCATAACCTTGGCCTGTTGCTGGGTTCAGGTGCATTGCGCAAGGAAATATCATCCCGCAACATGTTCACTGCTGCATCTCTTGATCAGATGCCACATCAGCTTGTGTCTTACCTGATGTTTGGACACGGCCAGCTATTCACTATCCCTGATATCGACCGTACTGATTATATGCTGATGCTTGGTGCAAACCCTGCTGTATCAAATGGAAGTCTGATGACAGCAGGTGATATCCTGAAAAGACTGGAAGCAATCCCGGAACGCGGTGGTAAAGTTGTTCTTATTGACCCACGTCGTAACGAAACTGTTCGATACGTTTCAGAGCATCACTTTATCAAACCGGCAGCAGACCCGTTATTTCTAATCGGACTGATACAACATATCATTGACCAGAAACTGTATAATCCCGGTCACTTAACCGAATTCATGGACGATTGGGAAAGCCTGTTGGGAATGTTTGGACAATTCACCCTTGATGAAATCAGCACTCAATGCGGTATCCCTGCATCTGAAATCAAACGCATTGCGGAAGAATTTGCAGCTGCAGAACGTGCCGTCTGCTATGGCCGCATGGGAATTGCCACTCAGAACCACAGTGCACTGAACCACTGGCTGATACTGGTACTCAACATTCTGACCGGCAACCTCGACAGCCCTGGCGGAATGATGTTCACAACACCAGCCTTTGATAAATCTCTGACCCGCCCTATGGGAAGCTTTGGTGATTACAAAAGCCGGGTTCGAGGACTACCGGAATTTATGCGCCAGTTACCATCAGCAGTCATTGCTGAAGAAATGCTAACTCCCGGAGAGGGGCAGATAAAAGCCTTTATCTGTGTTGCAGGAAATCCTGTTCTGACAGCTCCGAACGGCCGCATGATGGACGAGGCGATGGATGGTCTGGACTTTATGGTTTCCATTGATTTCTTCCTGAATGAAACCTCACGTCATGCTGATATCATCCTTCCACCAACAGGACCGCTGGAACATGAGCAATATGATATCGTTTACAATATTCTGGCAGTTCGTAACCTTGCCAAATTCTCCGATGCTCTGTTTGAGCAATCAGAAGAAGCCCGCTCTGACTGGGAGATTGTTCAGGGGCTGAGCAAGAGAATTGCAGCCCTTAAAAATCCTGAAGAAGCAAAAAAACAGGAAGGCAGAAATGAAATGTCTCCTGAGCAGATAATCGACTATGGTCTGCGAACTGGCCCGTATGGCAAAGGCTTTACCGAATATAACAGTGGCGAACCTGTCGCACGTGAAGAAGGCCTGAGCCTGTCAGTTTTGAAGAAATACCCTCACGGCCTTGACCTTGGGCCTATGAAACCCGGTTTCCCGAATTACCTCTTCACCAAAGACAAAAAGATCTGCCTCATGCCTGATGTAATAATTCAGGATATGAAGCTTCTGATTGACGAAGTAACTCAAATGCAGAACAGCCAGTCACTCATGCTGATTGGCAGACGGGATCTGCGTACCAATAACTCATGGATGCATAACAGCGAGAGACTGGTAAAAGGCAAAGACCGCTGCGCATTATTCATTCACCCGGAAGATGCTCTCAGGTTGTCCCTGACAGACAAAGGCAGGGCACGTATTCTTTCACGGGTTGGTGAACTGGAAGTCGATATCAAAGTAACCGACGAGATCATGCAGGGTGTTGTCAGCCTCCCGCACGGCTGGGGACACCATCGTGAAGGTATTGGCCTGTCAGTGGCACAAAGCAGCCCCGGCATCAGCGCCAACGATATCACCGATGATCAATATGTGGACAGTCTTTCAGGTAATGCAATTTTCAACGGCATCCCTGTAGACGTTTTGCCACTAAATGCAATTGCTGATAAAGTTGCCTGATAATAATTTAAAAGTCTCGGTAAGGTAAAATAATGGCAACTCATAAGCTCATTGGCGCTCCCATATCTTATTACACTGGCAAGGTACGGGCATATCTTCGTTTCAAACAGATCCCCCATGAGGAAATTCTTTCCTCTGGAGAGGTCTATCAGAACACGATTATGCCCCGCGTAGGCTTCCCTGTAATTCCGGTCTTCATCACCGATGAAGATCAGACATTGCAGGACAGCACTGACATTATCGACTATCTGGAAACAAAATACCCGAATCAGCCTGTATACCCGTCAACACCACTGCAAAAATTTGTAGCCCTGCTGATGGAAGTCTATGGCGACGAATGGTTGCTGCTTCCAGCCATGCACTACCGCTGGAACCTGCCGGAAAACCGCGAATATGCCATCCGCAAATTTGGTGAAACCTCTGCCCCGGAAGCAACACCGGATGAACAGCTGAAAATTGGTCAGGACAGGTCTGGTCGCTTTGCTGGCTCTCTGCCAATCCTTGGTGTAACAGAAGAAACAAAAGCCGCCATTGAAACCAGCTATCTCCAACTGCTTTCAGATTTTGAAGCACACCTGAAACACCATCCATTCCTGTTAGGCACCAGACCTTCAATTGGTGACTATGGCTTAATAGGCCCTCTATACGCTCACCTTTACCTTGACCCGGCTTCCGGCCGTATCATGGAGGAACATGCCCCTGGTGTTGTCGATTGGGTCAAACGCATGCACGATCCCAAAACACATGAAGGTGAGTTTCTGCCTGATGACCAGATACCGGAAACGCTGTTACCTCTGCTTGCCCGAATGTTCACTGAACATGTCCCTGTCCTTCTGAGCACGATCCGCCATATAAAAAAATGGTCTGATGAAAACCCAGGTGAAACCAAAGTTCCACGCAACATAGGCTCTCACAGTTTCGTCGTTGAAGATGTCGAGGGAGTCCGGGCTATTCTCCCTGCAAACCAGTGGATGTGGCAACGACCTTATGATTTATACCATTCTGTCGATGATAACTCTCGCAATAAATTCAACAATTACCTTTCTGCGTTTCCCGGTGCAGTTGAAGCCATGAATTCAACAATCAGCAGTAGACTTGCCAGAGACAATTTCCGCTTCAGACTGGAAGCATAAAAGCTCTCCTGAATAGCCTGAAAATAACAGGCTATTCATCATTTTCCTGTACCTTGTGATCTGAATAACCTGAGCTTTTCTTTATGGCACTCAGGTTTATTAAAAATTTACATATGATGCCTCGGCGATATGAGATTTGGGTAAGTATCAGCCTGTTTTGATACCTGGACAATTGGAGAGATACCATAATGAAACATATTGTAAAAACTGGTAAAGCACTGGCTTTGGCTATTGCTATTACAGCAATCGGCAGTTTTTCTTTACCATCGTCTTCTCAGGCTGGCGAAATAGAAGATTTGAGAGATCAGTTTGGCAAACAATACGAGCGAGGTCAGTTTAAAGAGATATTTGCCACCCTTGGAAAAATGGAAGCTCTTGTAAAGGCCAAACACGGTGAAGGCAGCGAAAGACATGTCAAAGTTCTGGATAGATTGGCCAATCAGTTTAAAGTTATCGGCAGAAAGAAAAATGCTGAAGGAGTTCTTCTGAAAGCTATTGCACTGGCTGAAGGCAAGCTTGGTAAAGACTCCAAATCTGTTCTGCAGAGCCGTTCCAGCCTTGGTATTCTCTACGTCGGGCAAAATAGAATAGATGAAGCAAAAAAACAATTTGAGCTGGCTTCGGCAATCGCAGAAAAAGTTTATGGTCCCGACGATATGGAGACCAAAATTATGAAGAATAACCTGAAGCTTCTTAGTAAATAACTTCAGCACAGTATTGAATTTTATAAACGGCCTTCGGGCCGTTTTTTTATGCTCATTCCCTGCCCTCACACAAACATCTCCGCCACCAGAACCGATGCAGAGTTATACGTCATTCTCTTCCCCTATCAACAGGGCTGTGCAGAGCGCAAAAGCGCTGCTTTCTAGTAGTAAATAAATTGCAGTGCTTAGGCGCTCTGCACGGACGTTTTTTTCTTTAT
>JBOEGA010000053.1:14672-16909 GCA_050633205.1 Methyloligellaceae bacterium
CAGGAGTATATGGGAGGTTTTGCTAGGGGGAATAAGTTTTTTAAAATCTGACAGCTCTCATCTGAACAGAAAAAAGGCAGCAAATAATATGCTGCCTTTTAACTAATTACAGATAAGAATGTATTTAATCCTGAGCAATTGGACTGTGTAATTTGATCATCATACCCAGCTCGTCAATATTCTTAAGACCTGCAGTACGCATCTTTGTTCTGCTTACAAACAGAGTAGCTTTATCAGGAGTTACACGGCTCACTGGAATGTCTCCCGCGCTTGCCCCTTTCAGAATTTTGGCAGCCTGCTCTGCAACAGCACGACCACGCTCTTCAAACTCAACACCCAAAGCTATCGTTGAACCATGCTCAACATAGGAACTGATTGTCGTCATCACGAGCAGTTCAGGTTTAAGACCTTTAAACATTTCTGCATATCGTCCTGAAAATGAAGAAGAGGCAATCATATATAGCGCATCCATAGTGTTTGCTTTTGCTATACCATCATCTATCATTTTTTGTCCCTGAGCAGAATCAGGAATAATTCTTATCGGAACCACTTCTTTACCCTGGGCTGCAGCAATTGCCTTAATTGCCTTCAACACCGGAGCATTTTGTTTCTCGCGAGGATCAAACCAGACACCCAGCTTTTTATAATCTTTCAATTTTCCAAGAACACTCAGTTGTGTTTGAAAATCAATCAGGAGCTGTGCACCTGTAATATTTCTACCCGGCTTATCAATAGCATCAACAATGCCCGAGAGTTTTGGTGCTGTCACAATATTAAAAACCTGAGGTTTTTTACCTTTAAGGAACTGTTGAACAATTTTAGTTCCGGTTGTACCGAATGAATACACCAGATCAACTTTTGACAAGTCAACTTTCCTCAAACCCTGTGCAAGCTTACCTTTATTCCGCCCCGCATCCAGGTAGGTAAATTTTACATCAGGAACCAACGTCTTTAGATGAACTTCAAAAGCTTCTTCTGAAACCAGTTTACCTTGCCATGTTACAACAAGTACTTCAGCAGCCATAGCAGACTGAATGCCTGACAACATCAGGAATGCTATACAGGATGTTAAAAAAGAACGTACCATTACCTGTTACCTCTATGTATAAGGTCTTCCTACAAAAAATCCAGCTGCAGGCTATCGCAGTTAAGTTAAAATATCGTCATAAATTTAAAACAAACTGAAAAACTCTGTAATTTCAAATAATTAAAGAATAATCAGCATCTGTTAGCAGCTGAACAATCTTGAAATGATACATAATTATACTTGCTGTTAATATAGCTGCATAAGAAACATTATAATAAAGCACTACAATTTCTCTTCTTTGATATTTGACAACTGGACGTGACTCAAAATTTCTTATGTAAAAACATATACTTGCATTATCCATTAAAACCATTAATCATAAAAAAGTCTTTTTTATCCACGAAACATCCTCTTCAGTGTTGTGGCGCTTGATCGATAAGGAATATAAAATGAACGAGAAAAGCGCAGATATCTACCCTACGTACGTATCCGGCTACCCAACTGTTAAAAATAAAGGCACCGACGGTGATGACGTGATATATGGCGGCAAAGGCCATGATAACCTTAGGGGTGGTTACGGAAGCGACACCATTTACGGCGGTCAGGGCAATGATACAATTGCTGGTAGCACTGGTTACAGCGACTGGGATAACGCGTCAAACTTCCTGTATGGCGGAGCCGGTAATGATAACATCACAACAGGCGGTTACAGGGACAGAGTATATGGTGGCAAGGGAGATGATACAATTAACGGTAACATCCGTGGAGATCATTATTTCTGGGGTGGCGGTGGAGATGATGTAATTTCCACAAGTCTGACTGCCAAAAAAAGCGTTCTGCGTGGTGATAGCGGTAACGACGAATTAATCGTTCATTCAGGAAAGTCAATACTTGAAGGTGGAGCTGGCGCAGATACATTTATATTCGAAACTCACGCTCAGGGTGATGTCATAATCGAGCATGTTGTTCAAAAGGAATTATCTGGTAAACAGGTCATCAAAGACTTTAACTTTGATGAAGGTGACCGCATCATAATTAATGCTGAAGGTGTTGACTTTGCTAACAAATACGGCCGCGCTAGTTATGATAGTGATGGTGACCTGCTTTTAACATGGCATAATCTTGTTATAGAATTCGAAGGTGCAAGAATGGAAGATGTTGCTCCTGGACTATCGGGAGACATCTCTTTCGGCCCTTACCCTTATAATCC
>JBOEGA010000054.1:0-12289 GCA_050633205.1 Methyloligellaceae bacterium
GCCGAAGGAGCAACCGCCTCGGAAACTCTCAGGCAAAAGGATCGCGGGTAGATGGTCCTCTGGAAAGCAGCCAGGCACTTTGCTGTGGCTCACCGAAGGGGAAAAGTTGCTGTATATTTCAGTTTTGTTGCAGCAATGAAATCTCTCAGGTTCCCGTGACAGATGAGGCAGTGAAATCCCGGAATAACTCCCGGGAGGTGATGCCATAACTGTCTTTGCGGGAACACATATTTAATGAGCGAATCATCTGAAGAATTAAAACAAACACCCCTGAATGAATTGCACAAAGAGCTTGGCGGCAAAATGGTTCCGTTCGCAGGCTATGAAATGCCTGTACAATATTCAGCGGGTATATTGACCGAACACCTGCATGTACGTGAGAAAGCAGGGCTTTTTGACGTATCCCACATGGGACAGGCCTGTCTGGCGGGACCAGACCATGAAACCACAGCGCAGGCACTCGAAGGCCTTACGCCGGGACTATTCCTCTCTCTCAAGCCTGGAAAGATGCGATATACGCTCCTGATGAATGACAAGGGCGGGATTGTTGATGACCTTATGGTGACGCGCATGAGCGGCGATGATCAGGATGGACGCCTGATGCTTGTCGTAAATGCCGCGCGAAAAAATGTCGATTATGACTATATCCGCTCCAACCTCCCGGATAATGTCAGCCTGATAACTTTTGATGACAGAGCACTTCTGGCCTTACAGGGGCCTGCGGCTGTTACGGTTATGAGCAAACACTGCCCTGAAGCGGCTGAACTTGGCTTTATGACAGCCGCCAAACTTAATGTCGGTGGTATTGAGTGTGGCGTCAGCAGATCAGGCTATACAGGAGAAGACGGCTTCGAGATTTCAGTTGCAAATGACAAGGCAGAAGAGCTGGCCCGGTTATTACTGGCAGATGGCGATGTGCTGCCAATCGGTCTTGGAGCGCGGGATTCCCTAAGGCTTGAAGCAGGCCTTTGCCTTTACGGACATGATATTGATGAAACGACCTCTCCTGTTGAGGCTGACCTGCTGTTTGCACTTGGCAAGCGCAGACGCGAGGCAGGAGATTTCAGAGGTGGCACGGAAGTTCAGAAGCAACTTGCAGACGGAATATCCAGGAAGAGGGTTTGTCTTAAACTTACCGGAAGAGCCCCTGCCCGTGAAGGCGCTGAAATCCAGAGCACTGACGGAAAAACTATCGGTGCTCTGACCAGTGGTGGCTATGCTCCGACGGTTGGTGGGCCTATCGCTATGGGGTATGTAGCGAGCGAGCATTCTGATACGGGGTCCAAAGTTCATATCATTGTAAGAGGAAAAGAGCTTGAAGCCGAAGTGGTTCAGTCGCCCTTCGTTCCTCAGCGTTATTACAGAAAACCATCTTAAAAAACAAAGCAGCAAACGAGAATAGCTATGACAAAAACATATTACACAAAAGAACATGAGTATATCATCGTTGATGGCGATACCGGTACAGTTGGTATCACAGACCATGCACAGGGCGCCCTTGGTGATATCGTGTTCGTTGAAATTCCTGAAGGCGGTAAATCTGTTGATCAGGGTGATGAAGCTGCTGTTGTTGAATCCGTTAAAGCAGCAAGTGAAGTATATGCACCGGTTTCCGGAGAAGTTATTGAAGGCAATGCCGCAATTGAAGCGGAACCTGCCAAAGTCAATAGCGACGCAGAAGGGGCTGCATGGTTCTTTAAAATGAAGATCTCTGATGCATCCCAACTGGAAAGCCTGATGGATGCAGATGCATATAAGAAATATCTTGAGGAAATAAGCTAATGCGTTATTTGCCGCTAACTGACCGGGATCGTGGAACGATGTTGTCGAAGGTTGGGGTAACCTCTATCGACGGCCTTTTCTCGGATATTCCCGATGATAAATATTTAAATGAGCTGGTGGACCTGCCACGCAGACAAAGTGAATTAAGTGTTGAACGCAGCCTGCAGAAACTGTCTGACAAGAATGTATCAGCCGGATCTGTTCCCTTCTTTGTCGGGGCAGGCGCATACAAGCACCATATTCCTTCAACTGTCGATCACCTGATACAGCGCTCTGAATTTCTGACTGCCTATACGCCTTACCAGCCTGAGGTCAGTCAGGGGACATTGCAGTATTTGTTTGAATTTCAGACGCAGGTTGCAATGTTAATGGGGATGGAAGTTGCAAATGCTTCCATGTATGACGGATCAACGGCCTGTGGTGAGGCCGTACTGATGGCCGAACGCATTACAAAACGCAAGAAGGCTATTCTGTCCGGTGGTCTGCACCCGCAATATAAAGATGTGGTAGAAACACTTTCTTCTGCGGCTGGCGGAACAGTGGTTGCCCTGGAGACAAGTCCGAAATCAGCGGAAGATATTATTTCGCATATTGATGATGAAACAGCCTGTGTGGTTGTACAGAATCCTGATTTCTTCGGAAACCTGAAAGACCTTAGCGCTGTGGCTGATGCTGCCCATGCCAAAGGTGCGCTGCTTATAGCTGTTGTCACCGAGGTGGTTTCTCTGGGTGCTGTTGTTCCCCCCGGTGAAATGGGAGCTGATATTGTTGTGGGTGAAGGCCAGTCTATTGGTGTTGGCCTGAACTTCGGCGGTCCTTATGTCGGATTATTTGCAACCCGCCAGAAATATGTACGACAAATGCCTGGCCGTCTATGTGGTGAGACTGTTGATGCTGATGGCCGCCGCGGTTTTGTGCTGACACTGTCTACCCGTGAGCAGCATATCAGACGTGAAAAAGCGACTAGTAATATCTGTACAAACTCAGGTCTGTGCTGTCTGGCCTTTACAATCCATTTAAGCCTGCTTGGTGAAAAAGGCCTTCGAGAGATGGCTGCAATTAATCATGCGAATGCAGTTCTGCTTGCAGATATGCTGTCAGGAGTTGATGGTGTTGAAGTTCTGACAGATGCATTCTTCAATGAGTTTACAGTCAAGCTACCGGGTAAGGCTTCTGAAGTGATTGAAGCTCTCGCCGTAAAAGGTGTTCTTGGTGGTGTTCCGGTGTCCCGTCTTATTCCGGGTAAACCAGAGGTTGAGAATCTTATGGTTGTTGCTGCAACAGAAGTAAACACCGGGGAAGATCGTGATGCCTATGTGCAGGCGTTGAAAGAGGTGTTGTCATGATGAACAGACAAGGACGCCAGACACGGGCGAACACTGATGCAAGCTCCACGGATCAGAAGCTGACATTTACAGGTAATCGTGGTCTGGAGATGGAAGAGCCGCTTTTGTTTGAAGTGGGTTCATCTGAAAAAACAGGCATCGATTTTGATGCTCCTGAAAAGGCTGAGAGCAAACTTGGCGGATTGCAGCGCAAGAACCCTATCGGTCTTGCCGGGCTTACAGAGCCTGAAACAATGCGCCACTATGTGCGGCTGAGCCAGAAGAACTTTGCCATTGATGCAGGTCTTTATCCACTTGGTTCATGCACAATGAAGCATAATCCGCGCCTTAACGAGAAGATGGCGAGGTTGCCGGGGATCGGGGATATTCATCCGCTGCAACCACAATCGACTGTTCCGGGCGCTATTGAGCTTATGGAGTCATTGTCTCACTGGCTGATGACGCTGACTGGTGCGCATGGTGTTTCACTTTCTCCAAAAGCCGGGGCTCATGGCGAGCTTTGCGGCATGATGGCTATCAAGGCTGCTCATGATGCAAAAGGCGAGAAGCGCAATATTGTTCTGGTGCCGGAGTCTGCTCACGGGACAAACCCGGCGACTGCTGCTTTGATCGGTTACAAGGTTAAAACAATTCCTGCCCAGAAGAATGGTAAGGTTTCTGCCGAGGATGTGAAAGCTGCGCTTTCGGAAGACGTGGCCGGGATCATGCTGACCAACCCGAACACATGTGGCCTGTTTGAGCCCGAGGTTGTTGAGATTGCCAAAGCAGTCCATGATGCAGGCGCTTACTTCTACTGTGACGGCGCGAACTTTAATGCGATCGTTGGCAAGGTACGCCCCATGGATCTGGGTGTTGATGCCATGCATATCAATCTGCACAAGACCTTCTCAACGCCTCATGGCGGTGGCGGTCCGGGTGCCGGTCCTGTTGTGCTTTCGGAAGCACTGGCAAAATATGCGCCGCTACCATTTATTGCCAAAGACGGTGACAAGGTTCGTCTGGTTGAAACCAGTCACGACGAAGCTGTTGGTACAAATGCGGAGCCATTTGGCCGCCTGACGGCATTCCATGGCCAGATGGGCATGTATGTACGTGCACTGTCCTACATGATGAGCCATGGCTCTGACGGTCTGAAACAGGCGTCAGAAGATGCGGTCCTCAATGCCAACTATATCCGTGCCGGATTGGCAGACCTGATGACACAGCCATTTGGCGATCAGGTGTGTATGCATGAAGTACTGTTTGATGACAGCTTCCTGAAAGGTACAGGCGTATCTACTCTCGATTTTGCGAAAGCCATGATTGATGAGGGCTATCACCCTATGACCATGTATTTCCCACTGGTTGTTCATGGTGCTATGCTTATCGAGCCTACAGAGTCTGAATCCAAAGAGAGTGTTGACCTGTTTATCGACACGCTTCGTGATCTGGTGAAATCCGCTAAATCCGGTGAAGTCGAGCGCTTTACCAATGCTCCGGAACTGGCCCCACGGACACGACTGGATGAGACAAAAGCTGCAAGGTCTCCGGTTTTAAGATGGGAACCGGAACTGTCAAAAGAAGCGGCTGAGTAACGAATTTATGGCAGGGAGTTTTGAGGCTCCCTGCCATAATATTATATTAGTCAACAAGCGCGAATGGCTTCGACTAACGTGAGACTTTCTGCATTGTATAAGAGCCTGTGCAAGTCCCTCTCGCTGAGTGTCCTGTAAAGTTCCCACTCCCCGAATTCCCTTTTATCCACCCTGTGTGAATGCCGTATCGCTCGCTGGAGCCAAATTTCAGGAAAAACTTTCCATTGCTTTTGACATAACCTGAACCTGGACCAATATTTCCGTTTTGTATTTTATGCTTGCTTATTTTGGACTTATTATAGCATGAGGGAGATCTTCTTGTGATTTTCCAGATGCCATTAAATGAACCTGCTCCTGACGCCGGACTTGTCGATGCAACTTTCTCTTTTTGAATATTTTTGCACACCAGCCCCTTCTGCTTTCCTATATCCTGAATAGCTTTTTCCGATGGCTGATCTGTAGCGTACTTCAGTCCAGAAGATTTATTATATTGGGTTAGAGCTGTTTTACTTCCTATCCCCCATAGGCCATCTACCGCCCCAATATAGCATCCAACACGCTTTAATTCTGCCTGCAGTCGTTTTGCAACTTCTTTACTTTGTGATGGAGTTAACTGAGAATCTATTGAAGCAGTGTTTTTTTGCACTTCGTATTTAGCGAGAATAGAATAGCACCCTTCAGGAAACATACGTAAATAGAACTGGTAATCAGATTTTTTTCCGTTATTCTTGACCTTCTCCCATATTGCCTTTTCTACTTGATTACACGGATTACCTGACTGGGGCGCTAATGCCGCAACTTCAGACTTCTTTCCCTTTGAACCAGCCAGATATATTTCGGGTAATGCATTATATGACAGCCAGGGTTCCTGCTTTATTTTTCTTCTTACCCTTAACTGAACTGATCTGAACATCGTGGTTATTTCTACCGAGGGCTTAAGCAACTCTTCCGATAATGCCTCTGCATAGGGGCCAATGCCATTTCCCTCATCTGAGGCGACATCTCCTGCCGCCGTGGAATATGCGATCAGCATTCCAGGAACTACAGACTCAGGGCGAAACCCTTTGGACTGAAAGAGTGAACGGGACCCGGGACTGGACAAATTCAATTCGTTTCGACAGGCGTCAAAAACTACAAAATGAATAGCCTGTGGTGCCCGCTCCTTCATTTCATCAATTATTTCCTGAAGCCTAATTGAATTATCCCATAGCTCCTCGGTGTTCGTGTTCACTATATCAACCGGTATCAGATAGTTTATCCGGGTATTTTGATCCATTGCACCATGGCCTGAATAATAGAAGAAACCAATACCATTTGCTCCTGCCTTACGCAGATCAGACGTATGGCGCTTTACAGCCTTTTGTAATGTACCAAATGTGGCATCTTTAATTATCGTTACTCTGAAACCAAGCTTCCTTAAGGTAACTCCTATCCGCTCAATATCATTGTGAGGATTTTTGAGGTTCAGGTCTGGAATTTTGTAATTCTTATTACCGATCAACAATGCAAATTTTTTGTTTTTTTCTGCAAACGCGAAAGAAGAAAAGCCATTTAAAACAAGGAAGAAAATAATGATAAAACGCAACATAACGACCATCAACTGCTATTAATAGTTATATAAATTCCTTTAAAAGTGCAGTAGACAAAATGATATTGCAAGTGAGATCCAAGAATAAAATTTGTTAATCATTTAGTTGTCGCATATAGCACACAGTTTTATTACAACTGAGAAAAACGTTTTATTATCAACTACCCCTGAAATGTATGGAGAGATGATGTTATCCAGCTCTCCATTGTAGTGTCACTTACAGCCTAATCCATATACTGCTCCAGGAATTCCTTGCTTGGGGGGATTGGTGTTATTACGTCTATGAGGGCTCCGTTCGGGTCCTGGACTATGAAATGTCTTTGTCCGAACTCTTCATCTCTTATGGGCAGGATGATGGGGAGGCCTTTTTCCTGAATTCTGGCGTATTCGGCGTCGACATCTTCTACTTCAAAGTTGATCAGAAGGCCTGAGCTTTTGCCCTGCCCTGCTTTTGGAACTGTCGGGTGATCTCCCTGAACGATCCCGATATTTACGTTTTCGTCTTCTATGGACTGGAGATGTACATACCAGTCAGAATCAAACCTGGAACGAAATCTGAAATTCTCCTGATAAAATGCAGAAGTTCCTGCAACATCATCTGTCATTAATACCGGATAGAACTGTTTACATTTCATGGCTTTATTTCCTTACAAAAATAACATACAGTCTGTTTGTATATATTTAATTAACATACAGGCTGCATGTATGCAAGATAAGATTGAACGACGCTCAAACAAGGAGCGAACCAGGAATACACGTCTGGCCCTGATTAAAGCGGCAAGGAAGCTGTTTGTCGAAAAGGGCTATGCCGAGACCAGTACGCCGGAAATTGTGAAACTGGCTGAGGTGACACGCGGGGCCCTGTATCATCATTTTTCCGATAAAACCGGGCTTTTCCGGGCTGTACTTGAGGAGGAAGCCAAGGAAATAGCGCAGAAAATTGATATGGATTCGGCTTCTGCGAAAAGCGGTATGGATTCACTTATGATGGGGACCGAAGCTTATTTTGAAGCAATGTCGGTTGATGGCAGGACGAGGTTGCTGCTGATTGATGCGCCTGCTGTTCTTGGTCCTGATGAGATGAAGGAGATTGAAACTCTATCAGGAGCAGATGAGCTAAGGGAGGGTTTGGAACACTCGATCCCCAAGGCCAGGCAAAAGGGCCTGAACCTTGATGCCATGGCCAGCATTCTCAGCGCTGCTTTCGACAGAGCAGCTTTGGAAGCTTCCAAAGGAAAGAATGCAGCAGACTATAAAAATGCAATTTCTGAACTTCTGCGAGGGTTATTGAAACCCTGATGAGAAAATTTTCAGGCATATGAGCGTTGTTATGCAATCAACGCTCATCGTGTTTTTGAAAGATGTATTGCTAAATCTCACTTAATGTTATTTCAAATCCGAGTTTTGGAAAATGAATATGCACTGTTCCGAATGGAGTAACGCGCTCAAGGGTGACATGCCTGGTTGTTGAGGCAACAAGTGTTCCTGAAACCGGGCCCTGAGCATAATCATCAGCTCTAATAGAAACTGCTTTTCCCAAACGAATATCCTCCACTGTTTTCCAGATCGTATGCCAGCTTGTATCCGGTTCAGAGTTTGTGGCTGTCAGTATCGCGTCATCAATGCTTATTGATACCATATCTCCATATCCTACAGCGGCTATTCGGTCAGACCATGCAAGAATGAGTGGCAGTTCATCAAGTATATCGGAGATCTCCGGTGGTGAGCGTAACCACCAGACGAGATGATATACTGAGAAATCGGCATTGCAGGGGTGGCTGCCTGTTAAATAGTTTCTGCCATCAGAAAGCATTTCTTCGAATAACAGCAGGTAGGCTAACATATGATCACGGGCGCTATATTTTAGAGAGGCAAAATTTTCGATATTAAAGACGGAGCTCATTACATTAAAACGATCTTTTCTAATTGCCTTTGAAGTTACTGCTCCTGCAAATATATTCTGAATATCTTCTTCAGTCTGAAACCTGACCGGACCAGCAGCAACAAAGGTGCGAGCTTCAGCCCAGCCGGAAACAAGGGCTGAAACAATATTATTATGCTTTTCTGTCAATGGGTTGTGGGGGGATATATGGTCTATGACATCAGCTATCAGCCTGGAGTCACAAAAGTAATCAGCACCGATCTGCATGACTGGTATTCTTCGCATATTGCCGAAGACCGGGTCCAGACCTGGACGTGGGGGGATCGGTAAGACTTCCAGAGATTTCCAGCTAATATTTTTATAACCAAAAATCAGTTTAATTTTTTCCGAAAAAGGAGAGCCCTGATAATGATGCAATATTATTTGTGGCATAGTTTTTATTCCTGACTATTAAACTATGCCACACTATATTTTTAAATGGCTGCTGGAGCAGCCCGATTCTTGCTATTTAAACTTTTTCCATTATCCGGATACGAACAAACTACCTACTACTCGCAAAAGCAACGGCCTGCTCTATCCTGTCACTTCCCCAGAAGAGTTCATCACCTACGAAGAAGCTTGGAGAGCCGAAGATACCGCGGTTAATTGCTTCCTGTGTCCGGGCTTTCAGTTTGTCTTTTATTTCCGGTAAAGTTGCCGTGTTCAGGGCTGCTTCTATGTCAGAGCAACCTCCCTTGTTCAGGGCTTCGGAAAGAATTGCCGGACTGGTTATGTCCTGTCCCTGATAGAAATAGGACATGAATGTCTCACGGATAAAATCTCCCTGCCAGGGCTGACCATCTGCTGCCGTTGCTATTCTGGCAGCGGTTATTCCATTTATAGGGAATATATCCGGTTTTTTGTAAGGGACATTAAGTGCCTCGCACTGGCGTACCATGTCCCGCCACATATAGTTTCCTTTTGGTTTAAAGAGGTTTACCGGAGTATCAGTGTACCCCTGAAGCTGGAAGATAGCTCCGATCAGAAAAGGCCTCCAGACAATACTGAGCCCTGCATTTCTTGCTTTGTCTTCAATCGTCTGTACGGCAATATGGGTATATGGGCTACCGAATTCTATCCATACTTCTATTTGCTTTGCAGACATATGTACCTCTTTAATTATATTGAATTTGTACCGGGCGGTATATTCAACAGCCAGCCTGAGGTTGTCAATATAGAGGAAAGGTGATGTCGAAAGAGAGAAAAAGAGCCCGCAGGGGCGCGGGCTTTAGTTTCAGGAGGCAATAGAGATTAGAGTTCAGGCGGTTATCAGCGTCTGCAAGCCCGGCGACAGAAGTTTCTGGCACGAAGCAGGCACTTACGATGCTGAATTCTGCATTTAAACCGGCTTTTTCCTTTGCCCTGCAGGCAAAACTTCAGAAGATTTCTGCAATTAAAACGATATTTTGCGAATGGAAGACATTTCCGCATACAGAATCGGCTTCGGGGGCAATGAGCTCTATGGGCATGACCACCGCTACGATTGCAATGAAAGCCATGAACTTTCTGAACAAAAGCCTGGCCAATTTCCGATGCCTGGCTCAGGTTGATATTTCCAAGGCTTGCAGCCTTTGCGGGTTGAACCAGATAGATAAATAATCCTGTAAACAACACAAACAGAATACCGATCGTTTTCAGCTTGTGATCAGAGTCTTCAAAAAATTTGGATAGCATCTTATCTCTCCCTTACCGCCACCGACCAGTGATGGCATACACTGTATGTCGGACCACTGAGGGAAAAGGTTCACAGGGATTACCAGATAATTTTTGTTTCCATATTCCTGCATAAGTTTTATATTTCCGACTCGCATTTCACATGTCTTATGAGAAGCATAGAAAAAGAAAGATAGCCGCGTGAAATACAATATCAAACTCATTGTGCTTGGGTTTATTCTCTGGGTCGGGTCATTCTTCTGGCTTTTATATGAAGGCAACGAAGCTCCTCTCTCCGTTTATATCTATGTCAGCAAAACTCTGGCGGCACTTGAAGTTCCCCACAAGGCAACAACTGTTGAAATGATTACACGGACACTGGTCGCTGTCCTTTTGTTTGTGAATATATCTGTGTGGTCTGCTGTTTTATATAAACAGACGATTTTTCAGTGGATGCTACCGAAAAAGAAGCCAGCTCCACCACCCGCTGTGCAGGGAGCCGGGGGAAGTATTGTGATTAATCAGCATTTTGGTGGTGCTGCGGCTGCTAAACCTGCCGCTCCAGCTAAAAAATAAGAGTAACCTGCTAACCAGTTACAGCCTGGATTGATTTTCCTATATTTTCAGCCAGGCCAATATTGGTTTCAGAGCCTTTAATGGCAGCGGCAGTATCTTCGTTCATTTTTTCCAGACTTTCGACAACACTGATAAATTTTGCCATATGGCTCTCAATCTGTTCGGCGATATTTCTGGATTTTTCTTCTGAACCAAAGATATTTTCACCAATTTCTCTGGCCAGGCTAATATTTTCTGCGCTGTCTTTTACAGTTTCATCAACGCTTTTATTCAGCTCATCAAGACTGCCCTGAGCCATATCAATTGCGCGGGTCATTTCCGCGAGTATCTCAGTAATAGCTACTGCTGACTGATCCGTGGTTGTTGCCAGTTGCTTAACCTCAGAGGCTACGACTGCAAAGCCTTTTCCTGCCTCTCCTGCTCTGGCAGCCTCAATGGTTGCATTCAAGGATAACATATTGGTCTGAGCGGAGATTTTTGCGATGGAATTTGCCAGATCCTCAATCTCCGCAAAACTTTTAGCAAACACATTCATCCGGTCGGTAATATCTGATGATATTTTGACTTCTTCGCTGGTTCGCTCTGAAATTCTGGAAGCTACGTTAATAACGGTTCCAATTTCTTTTCCTGAATGACCAAGAGATGTACTATTTTCAATGGTTTGCTCTTTCATTGCACTCAGTGCATCACTGAGCTCAGTCGAGGTTTTGGCCAACTTGCCGATCATTTCCTTGCGTTCAACACTTGCCGCATTAACTGTTCTGGCATTTTCGGCAATCTCGGTAGCAATTTTGCAGGCAGATTTTAAACTTCCCATCCCCTCATCACTGATAGCAGGTGATGTCTCTTCCTTTTTAACAGGAGGGAGCGGAGGAACCTGCACTTGTGTCTGCCTGCTTTCTTCCCTCACCGGAGCTACAACAACATCTTCCACGACATTACGAGGCTCATGCTCCATTTCAAATAAATGATGCAACTTGAGTGCAAAAAATAAAACAGCACAGGTAAGTAAAAAGCGTATTGCCGAGAAATGACTTCCATCTGTGAAGACAGGCCATTGGTTTATAACGGAAAGTACGAAACTGATTATAAAAGATGTAAGAAATGCCCGCCAAAGCATAAGCCGCTCCACTGTTAAATGCCTATTTTTTATAGGAGAACAGGGTTAATATTGGCGTAATTTCAGGAAGATAAAATGAAGAATTGTCTCCACCCTGATCCGGATGGAGACATAATTTGTATAACAGATCTAGTTATCCAGGAAGCTGCGCAATTTGCGGCTGCGGCTTGGATGCTTCAGCTTTCGAAGGGCTTTTGCCTCAATCTGGCGAATACGTTCTCTGGTAACCGAGAACTGCTGACCAACTTCTTCAAGAGTGTGGTCAGTATTCATACCAATACCAAAGCGCATACGAAGTACGCGCTCTTCACGCGGTGTCAGTGAAGCCAGAACGCGGGTCGTTGTTTCGCGCAGGTTTGACTGAATTGCAGCGTCAATTGGAAGAATAGCGTTTTTGTCCTCAATGAAATCACCCAGATGGCTGTCTTCCTCGTCACCGATTGGTGTTTCAAGAGAGATAGGCTCTTTTGCGATTTTCAGAACTTTACGCACTTTTTCCAGTGGCATAGCCAGTTTGTCAGCCAGCTCTTCAGGTGTTGGCTCACGGCCAATTTCATGAAGCATCTGACGGGATGTCCGTACGATCTTGTTAATTGTCTCGATCATGTGAACAGGAATACGGATTGTACGGGCCTGATCTGCGATTGAACGCGTGATTGCCTGTCTGATCCACCATGTTGCGTAGGTCGAGAATTTATAACCACGGCGATATTCGAACTTATCAACCGC
>JBOEGA010000055.1:0-15790 GCA_050633205.1 Methyloligellaceae bacterium
ATGAGCAGGAGTATATGGGAGGTTTTGGTAGGGGGAATAAGTTTTTTGTGCCAGAGAATAGTACCACAGGTAAAGTTTATCGTGTGGCTTTTCACCCCCATCCCCCACTTCGTGGGTACTTCCCCCGTCAAGGGGGAAGAGGGGGTATGCTGTTGATTCAGTTCTTTAATACTATACTTTTGTTACTTTAATGAGGCTTCAGTTAATTTATGGGATGCCAGTTCCTTTGCCATTCTGGTGGAATCCCCCCAGGTCGAGAGCCAGATAACTGTATCGGTTGCTATAGTGATCATTTTGTACAGGAGGCGGGTTCCGGTGCCGGGAGCTTTTATTCTTTCTTCTGCGTAGGTCAGATGGGCCAGTTCTTCGGTTTGTATAGATTTAATGAGTGAATGTAGTTCAGGGTCTTTTCCTTTGAGAAAAAACAGTTGATCATCCAGGTGGCGGTGTACTGCAGCTTCAACAGCGGCTGTGCAAACCCAGATACCATGCCGCCCCATAAGTGCTGTCAGAAATCCAAGGATGTAGCCGCCATTTCCCCACAAGGGTAGAACTCTGCATGGCTTAGCATATCTTTGTGGCATGGCCTCTGAAAACTTCCGGCAATGTTCTATTTCATCTGATAGGCTATGCTGGAGAAAATCGACTGTATCCGGGTACCAGAAGCGTGCAATCCATAACTGTGCGCGGTAGATTCTGATTGCTCCATATTCACCTGCATGATTAACTTTTAAAATTCTGGTAATCGTCTTCTGTGCCGGTGTCATTTATGATCCGTTTCGTGTAATTTATTACGAGGTTGCAGGGGGAATTGTAGCGAATTAGTGGAGCCAGATTATGGTTGCAGATAAACTTATCAGGACTGTTAAAATTATTTTACTTCATGATGATCTCGTACTTACTTTTCTTCGTGATGATTTGCCGGGGTTGCCCTGGGCGGGGATGTGGGATTTTCCTGGCGGGGTGAGAGAGGCCGGGGAAACTGTTGAAGAGTGTGTGGTGCGTGAGACTTTTGAGGAATTCTGTATTCAGATTGATCCTGCCAGTTTTAGCTGGTCTCGTCTTTATCCGTGGAAAGATGGTTCAGGGTGGTATGCGAAGCTTTTTGCGGCAACACTGGAGGAAAGGCTTATTCCTGAAATTCAGTTGGGAAATGAGGGGCAGGAATGGAGATTGATGCCGGTAACTGAATTTCTGAAGCATGAGAAGGCTACTCCTCATTATAAGGAGAGCCTGCATGAATATCTGTCAGAATGTCATCCTGAAATGATCCAGACCGCTTCAATTTAAACGTGAGGCGGTCTAAAGGGGCCTAGAAATTATCCTTGCGCGCCCTGATTTCAGTAAATATTTCCAGATCTGTTTTGCCAACCATATTCAGGGTTTTCTGAATTTCCAGACTTGAAGGGCGAAGGAAAGGGTTTGTTGCCATTTCTTCATCCAGCGTGGTTGGGAGTGTTGGCAGACCATCTTCGCGAAGTTGTTTTACTTTTTTATAGCGGTCATTGAGGGCTTCGTTATCCGGTTCAATGGACAGAGCGAATTCGGCACCGCCCAGGGTGTATTCGTGGCCGCAATAAATGACGGTGTCACTTGGGAGTTCCATGATTTTCTGGAGAGAGTTCCACATCATCTCCGGTGTGCCCTCGAACAGGCGTCCACAGCCCATAGCGAAAAGTGTGTCGCCTACGAATATGACTTCATCCTGTTGGAACCAGTAGCTGATATGGCCGGACGTATGCCCACGTGTGTCCAGAATTTTTGCTACATGGGAGCCGAATGTGAAGGTATCACCTTCCTTTAGCTGAATATCAATGCCCGGAATACGGGATGCCTCTTCAGCAGGGCCTACGATCTGACAGCCTGTTTCTTTTTTTAAGGCTTCATTGCCACCTGTATGATCAAAATGATGATGTGTGTTCAGGATATGGGTTAGCGTCCAGCCTTTTGTTTTAAGCGCAGCCGTAATAGCTTCTGCTTCAGGTGTATCAATTGCGGCTGTTAAATTACTTTCTGCATCGTGGATAAGAATGCCGTAATTATCGCCTAAACATGGGAACTGATAAATTTCTAGTTGTGACATTTAATAGAGGTCCTCAAATCCTGTTTTACTTACTCTCGGCCCAGCATAGCAAAAGACTGCATTATCTGGCAGTCATTTAATCGCCTTTTGAGAGATTTTTAAGCAGATGTTATCACAGTTTCGTGCCGAGACTTTAAGGCAGGTAATATTGATACTTAGTTTCGATATTCCTGTTTACCAGTGGTGAAGGTATATATATGTGGAAAAAAGGGGTTGGATATGAGGAAATTTGCTGTATTCAGCCAATTTTCGTAAATACCATTCTATTATCGTGAACCTGATTTTACTAAAGACTAAGTGAGCCAAGCCTGTTTTATTCTGTTTTGTCTTATTCTTTTCAGGATAGAGGGGCAGGAGTGTATATGGAGCCTTAGAGGACTATATATACCGGTATAAGTCTGCCTCTGACCTTCTACGGAGTATTTCTCGACCATGCAGCTTGATGTTACAGAATTGCGGGACTTTTATCATCGTCCTCTGGGGATTGCTGTCCGCCGTCATCTGCGTAATGTTATTCGCCAAAAATGGAATAATGTTCACGGGAAGCGCGTGATCGGGGTTGGGTTTCCTGCTCCGTTTCTCGGGATCTTCAAAGGAGAGGCGGAAAGAGTAGGCGCTTTTATGCCTGCCGAGCAGGGGGTTGTTTTGTGGCCTCGCAAGGGGCCTTATTGCTCCGCGCTTGTTGATGAGGAGATGCTGCCGCTTGCTGACTCTTCGGTTGATATGTGTCTGCTGGTTCATTCAGTGGAAATGAGCCATAATGTTCCGGCTTTGCTTCGCGAAATATGGCGGGTTCTTACACCCGAGGGGCGACTGATACTGGTTGTTCCCAATCGTCGGGGTGTCTGGGCCCGGGTGGATTCAACACCTTTCGGGCATGGCAGGCCGTATAGCAAAAGTCAATTGCGTGTTCTTTTACAGGATACGATGTTTGTTCCCCAGAGCTGGCTGTATATGCTTTATATGCCCCCGCTAAAATCGGGTCTGTTACTCCGGACAATGAATGCCTGGGAGCGTATCGGGGCCGCAGGGTGGCCGATATTTTCCGGGTTAATTATGGCGGAGGCCAGTAAAGAGATTTATGCAGCATCTCCAAAGAGCAGTATCAAGATTATACCGGGGCTTGCACCTTTACCATTCAAGTAGTTTTACCGGTGCTTTCAGTTTTCGCAAAATATGCTTTATGCAATAATAGAAGAATGATGCTCTTTTGCCAGCAACAGACGGGGCCAGCAGTATGTGAATATGCGGGTGCTGTTTGCGTCTGGTTTTACCGGCATTGTAGATGAGGCTGTAGCATTCCGGGTCTTTAAATTTATGTCTGGCGAGTGCCCTGGCGATCCGGTGGGCTGCTATGGTGAGCAGTTCCTGATGGCGGTTGCTGTTTTTTCCGTTTTCAATAAACAGGACATAGTAATTCTGAAGGAGCGGGATCTTTGGGGTTGTCAGACCACATATAAGTCCGGAAGGCAGAGTTATGCGGCGTATCATGTTTACACTCTTATACCATAGGTGGTTAAGGATAACCGAAATATTGCGTGCCGGGACCTAATCTGCCGGGTTTAATATTGAATGGGCAAGGTTGCGGATATTTCTTGCTGCGAAACCGTTCGGGGTTGCTTCTGCGGTTACGGATAACAGGAATGCTCCCTGTATTGCAGACATTATCAGTGCCGATATTTCCTTTACGTGCAGGTCTGGCTGGTTATTGCTTTCAAGGATTTGCCGGACATATTCCTGTATTCGACCGGTTTCCTTGTAGATGGTGCTTTTGTAGGCCATTTTGACTTCCGGACTTTTTACGGCTTCTGCGCCAATTGCTACCCAGCAGGAAACCGCATCTGTGTTTGCGTCTTCCTCATAAACGACATGGGCATCAATGATTGCACAGAGGTGCTGCCAGGGCGTTGTTGCATTTGCTGCCCTTCTTTGAAAACGGGCCTCAATAATCATTTCGATTTTCTGTATCAGGGCGAGCAGAATGTCCTGCTTTGACCTGAAATGGTAATGGATTAGTCCGGGAGACAGGCCCGCTTCCCGGGCTATTTCCTGAATAGAGGAGCCATCATAGCCCTGGCTTGCCATCACTCTCAGCATACCTTCTACGATCTGATCTTTTCTGTTTTCTTTTGGCTGTTTCATATTTTTACAATAAGTTGGTTGACCAACCAAATATAAAATATCTGTCTCTATGAGTCAATTTATTTTGGGAAACCATTGGTATCCGGCGAAATGTTGAGAGGATGTTATTCGATTATTAACCTTGTTTTTCAAGCTCATAACAATTTTAGAAAATTATTGAACCTAATCTTTGGGGGTAGCGACGTACCGTATGAACTAAGGAATGATCTTTAGAGTTTTGATGAAATTACAGGAGATGAGTAATGCGTACCCAAGGTTCTGGTCTGAATAAAATGAAGATTGCCGTATTATCAGTAGCGGCTGCAGTCTTTACTTTTATTGCTGCAGGTTCAGCTTCGGCAATGAATTTAAAATCCGGCTCAATGCAGGTTGTTGTATCTGCGACTGGTGAGACAGCTGATGTTATCAAAGTGCACCACAAGAAAAAACGCTGGAGGAAGCACGGTTTTCATATCTCAATCGGTACCCCTTATTATTACGGCTACTATGATGATTTTCCCAGATACCGTTACTGCCGTAAATGGAGAAAGAGATGTGCTTACCGTTATGGCTGGAAAACCTGGAGATGGAGAAAGTGTATGAGACGCAGAGCTTGTTACTAAAATAACACAGAGATGCTCCAATGCGACAGTCTTTATTGCAAAGGCTGTCGCATGATTTTTGGCTTCTGCTCTTATTTTACCGTATTTTCGCTGTTGTAATTTTTTTCGCAAATTATATTCCTGAATACAATTCAGTTGTTTGCCAGCATACTGGTTGAGATAAATCCACCAATTAAAAATCTTATATAACATCAGAGTATGCCTGCCGGCTTATGCTTCTGATAATAAGTTTGTGTTGGGGAAAAATGACATTTTCAAATTTAAAAACAGGTTTTAGCTGTGCATTTGTGCTGGCTTCTGGATTTCTATTTTCCGGTTCAGGTGCTGCATTGGCAGAAGATTCAATTGCGTTGCCGGGGGTGACTGTAACTGCAACACGTGTAGCGCGCTCGATTGCTGATGTGCCGGAAACGGTTGTTGTTATTGAACGTGATGAAATTCAGAAACAACTGGCTGCTTCAAGTGATCCGGCGGATGCCCTTGCCAAACTGATCCCTGGATATTCTGTTTCAAATCAGAGTTTATCAAATGCATCAGAGACTTTTCGAGGACGTGGTGTTCTGGTTCTGGTTGATGGTATTCGACGCAATACGCCGTTGAGAAATGTTTCAAGGATTACGTCACTGATTGACCTGAATATGGTTGAACGTATCGAGGTTGTTGCCGGATCAAGCAGTATATATGGTTCAGGAGCGACCGGTGGTACGATCAATTTTATCACCAAGCAGGGGCAGGAAGGGAAGCCTGTTGTTACTGTTTCGACTGCAGTCAGAGCTTTTACGGCAGATATCGGGGCGTCTCTTGCGCCTGAGACTTCTGTTACAGTTTCAGGTAAAAAGGGTAATACCAATTATTTCGCATCTCTGACAGGACGCCGTACCGGCCGTACTTTTGATGGTGCCGGGGATGAGCTTCCTTCTGATCCAATGCTTGGTCAGGGTGGAGCAGACCGCCTTAAATATGCCAACGGCCGTGTTGGTCTCGGGCATGAAGTCGGTTCCAAAACGTTCAATGTGAGTGCTGAATGGACTTATGCAGATCAGAAGCCGAAATATTTTTCAGACTATTCTGCGACACCGGTAAAACCTGATTACTCAAACCCCTACAACCGTGAGAGTGTGAACGAGAACTCCAAATATTTTGCCGGTGGTTATAAGGACAGCAATTTTGTTCTGGGAAGCCTGGCTTTTGATGTCTTTCATAATGATGTTGAAAAGCGGTTTGGGTTTACGGAGCTTTCTCCGGCTAATACGCTGGTTTATTATACTGGCGGGGCGGACCCGTTTGGAGATAACCAGACCATACTGAATTCCAGACGTACGGGCTCCAAGCTTACAATTGACAGTTCTCTTGACAGTATTATTCCGGGGATGCGTGTGACCTGGGGTGGTGATGTTTCCTATGATGAAACAAGTCAGACATTATTGAGTGGTCGTGATGCTATTGCTCCGATGGAGCAGACGAATTACGCGGGTTTTGCTCAGGTGGAAGTTCCTGTGGGGTCCAAAATCAAGGTTCGTGGTGGTGTCAGACATGAGAAGTTTGACCTGACTGTAAAGGATTTCCATCGCCCTGCAGTTGCCCAGCTTGCTGGAGCAACAACTTATTTTCTCCCAGGCGTTGATGTTAAGGGCGGAGACTTTGATTATGACGCGACGACTTATAATCTTGGGGCAGTCGTGCAACTTACGCAGAATCTTCGTGTGCATGGTAATTTCTCTCAAGGGTTTGAGTTGCCGGATGTTGGTGCTTTTACCCGCCGTGCAATGAATGCCAATCCGTTTGATCCAAGCCCGGTTGATTTTTCCTCAATCGCGCCGAAAGCCCAACTGGTGAACAGTTATGAAATTGGTCTGAATGGTCAATTGAACAAGGTGAAATACAGCCTGACAGGTTTTGTTACCACTTCCGAGGAAGGGATTACCTTTGATACTGTAAGCCAGACATTGTCTCAGCAGAAAGAGCGTATTCATGGGGTTGAAGCGACAATTGATTATGTGGTTTCGGATGCTATGAAAGTTGGTGCTGTGCTTGCTTACCGTGAAGGTAAATATGATACGGACGATGATGGTGATGTGGATACATATCTGCCAAACAACCGCATTGCTACTCCGTTTCGCGGGCTGGCCTATGTTTCCTACCAGTTTGATACGGGGCTGTCTCTGCGTGGTGAAGTTGAGTTCTTCTCTGGCAGGGGCCATGAAGATACCGGCCTGAGCAGGGAGTATGATATTGAAGGTGCAGTGACTGCCAATATTCTGGGGTCTTATCCTCTTGGTGATGGCAAGCTTACTTTTGCGGCCCGGAACCTGATGGATCTGGAGTATGAGAATCCGACAGCTACGGCAACACGTAACCTGCCTATTAATGCTAACGGGCGTACTATCAGTATCGGATACAGCCTGAAGTTTTAGGTTCTATAATTTTACCTGGGGTGCCGGATTTTGAGTGTTGATATTATTAGTCAAAACGCACCACTGAAGACTGTACAAAAGAAAAGGCGGACCTGGACCAGCGTCGCCTTTTTTGTACATTCTGCCAGTGGGTTGTGGTTTACACTTTTACTTTCTGTTGTTTTGCTGAGCGGGACATTTACGGTCCTGTTTCAGGAAATCGACTGGTTGCTTTATGAGCAGATGCGTGTGGTTCCTCAGGCTGAGCGTGCGAACCCCGGCAAGCTGTATGATGCCCTTAAGGAAAAGTATCCTGATGTCGGGGTGAATAATATTACAGTTGGTGCTGATAATGACAGGCTGGCTGCATCGGCTTTTGTCTTATCTCCTGATGGTGGGTTCCGGCTGATATGGCTTGACCAGTATCGGGGTGTTGTGACGGGGGATACAGCATTTTTAACACCGGGGCGGTTTGTTAATCTATTGCATACGTCTCTATTTCTTCCGGTTGTCGGGCGGAGTGTGGTGAATTTCTTCGGGATACTTCTGCTGATTTCTCTGATTTCGGGATTGATTGCCTATAAAAAATTCTGGCGGGGCTTTACCAAAAAGCCCAGGTTTGAGAAAAATGCCCGGACGTGGCTTGGTGATCTGCACAGGCTGGTTGCATTATGGGCTATCTGGTTTGTTGCGGTGATTGGTTTTACCGGGAGCTGGTGGTTTTATCAGAACCCACTGGTGCAATATGCCGGAGCACCGGGAGCATTTGAAAAAAGTATTAAGCCTCCCGGGATTTCCGGTGCAGAGCTTAAGGCGCTGGGGCCAGGTACTCCTCGGAGGTTATCTGCAGAGGTGCTGGTTGAGAAAGTGCAGCAAGCCCTTCCTGATCTCGTTGTTACAGGTTTGCAGTCACCAAAAAATGCATCCCAGCCTTTTGTTGTTCAGGGAGAAATGGGAGAAGTTCTTGTACCCAGAGGCGGTAATGTTGTTTATGTGAATCCTTATAGTGGAAAGATAATGGGGCAGTCTCTTGTGAAAGACTGGTCTGGAGTGAAACGATTTGATGCAGCAGTTCATCCAATTCATTATGGAAGCTGGGGGAAGCGTGGCACGGCTGACCTTATTGTTAAACTGGTCTGGTTCCTTGGTGGTTGTGCGATCAGTTTTCTGGCAATTTCCGGGTTGATTATTTATATGAAGCGAACTTCGCAGGCAGCAAGGGAAATGGCTTCGGAAAGGTCATGGCTGCGGGCCCTTTGGAGCTATATTGGTGTTGTGCTGAGATTTGTGCTGCCATGGGGTGGCCCTATGGGTGTATTCAAATATGTGAATATTCTTATCCTGGTTGGCATAAGCATGGGGACTATTCTGGTCTTTTCGCTTGGTTCGCGAGGGCTTGAGGGTAAAGGGCGGGTTTTTGAGGAAAAGCAGGCGGGTCCATTTCTGATCAGTCTTCGGGCGGTTTCCGGTCTGTTAGAGGCAGACCTTCCGCCTATTCGCTCTGGAGCAAAGGTTGATGTCTTTGCCAAAGTTGCTGACAGCCGTTTCAGAGATATCAAATTTATCCGTATTGGTGTTGCCAAAGATGAGAAAGGTACCCTGGTTGAAGGGGAAGAGGCTATTGCCCATGCGGATGTGCGTCTGCCGAAAGTGATTGAAGGGGCTCATATATGGGTTCTTGTTGAAGGATGGGATGGCGAGAGTTACAGGGCATCCTGGCCGCTTGTTATTCGAGAGTAGTTTCTGAGGCATTTATATTTATGCAGAGGGGGCAGGTTTACCCCCCCTGCAATTGCCATATTGATTATCTGGTCTAAAAATATGTGACTGACCGTCAAAGAAGCAGGAATTTTGTCAACAGATATCAGTTTTGCATTACTCTCGGACAGGTAAAAAACAATCAGGCAATTGTTTTGGATATTTTTTTCATAAATACCCAAAGTTGAAAAATAAGGAACGCGATTTTTGTGCTTCTGCTCAAAGTTGCTTTCTATTTAATTATATAGGTAACAGGAAGGGTAAGTCTGATAGAGCCTTTGACATTTTTTGGTATAGGGGGAAGTGCTGGCAGGTTTTTGATCATCTTTATGATTTGCAGGTCAATAGCTTTCTTTTGTGAAGATTTGACTATGTGAGCCGAACGTATTTTTCCTGATGGTGCAATGACCAGTGAAGCCTGGGCCTTTACCTTACCTTTTGCTCCGGGAATATGCTGAAAGCCCCGATAGTTTAAAATCCGGCGGGTAACAAGCTTTTTATAATCATTCGTAACAACCGCTTTTCCGGAGACGAAGTAAATTGGCATCATGAAACTCTGTGGCTTTGTTATATATTCTGGCATCGGAGGAAATGGTGCTGCGCGTCTGATCATATTCAGCGCTTCCCGTTCAATCTGTCTGCCCCCAGAGTTTTTAATAGTTCTGGCAGATAAAAGCTTTCCGGATTTTGCAACAACAAATTTTATTGTGACATTACCGGATTTTTCCGGGATGCGCTTCTGAGACTGTATTTTCCTGATTATTTTCTTTGTGTAATCCTGCCATGAAGAAGGGTGAGCAACAGCACCGGAGTAGCTCCCACTAATCTCAAAACTTATAATGGCGACTAAAAAGAATAGAAAAATGCGCATGTGACCATTCCTGCCCTGATTGCTTTGTGTAGAGAAATGTTTGCTGTTTCTGATGATGAGCAATTTCTCATAACATATTCTGTATGAAGAGAAAATGGGACAGGTAAGCTGATTTCTTTTTTATTGTTGAAGTGGCACAGAAATACTCGGTGTCTCTAATTCAAGTGCTGATTACCGGAGGAAGGTGACCAGTCGAGATGGATATCCCGACTGGCACAACCCGGTTACAGGTAATCATAACAGTCTAGTTTATGTGGAAGGTCAGACCTGCACGAACTACTGTTGAGTCAAGTTCAACATCGTCTTCTTCAAAGCCGTAATGAAGAACTTCACCACGCAGGCTCCATTTGTCTGACAATTTGTGGTCAGCACCAAGGCCAACTACGTAACCAGTTTCGGTATCGTCATCGCCATCAAATGAGAATTGAGTCCATGCCACACCAGCAGTTGCATATATCAATGTGTTGCTCATTGCGTAACCAATGCGTCCGCGGATGCTGGCAAGGTAGTCCTGTTCAGAATCATATCCTTCAATTTCTGCACCAGATAGTGAGATATCACCTTCAATACCAAAAACTACTTTTCCGCTTTGGTAATTGTAACCAAGGTGAATACCGCCAACAACACCATCAACGTCAGCGCTCTCGAAATCGTCTTTAATTTCGCCGAAAGTACCGCCAAGATGACCACCAACGTAGAAGCCCTTCCATAGAGCTGGCTGGTAATCGCTTTCTACGTGTTTTCGTGGTGCATAGATGTCACCACCTGCATTTGCAGAGTTCACTGCAACTACAGAGATAACTGAAGCTGCTACAAGTGCAGCAATACGGTTTAGTACTTTTTTCATAACCTGAATACCTGGAGTTTTATGTTTACTTTTCATAAAGTTAGAGGCCCTGTCTCGCAGAGCCCGCAGAATGGGACCATAGTGGATTTAGAGGGAGAGGTTAATTGTTATTATCAAAAAGTATTATGTAAGTTATTGCAGTAGTTATGAAAAATAAGAAATAGAGGGTCGATGAAAAAGTCAGTCTGATCAATGGGATGAAATTTAATTATGTAATTTTATTGTGTGAAAAATTATGTGGTATTTGTGCATCTGCATATAAAATATTACCGGATTAAAAACTGTTTACAAGTGTATCTTTGTGCTGATTATTTTCGCGGATCCGGATTTATGTAAAAGCTTCTGTGATTATGAAATATTCGAACTGCAATATTGTTTGCAGTTCGAAGTTATTCAGAATCAGTGTCTTGCATCCTTTAATGCGAGAGCGCCTGCTTTCTGCAACCACTTCTCCCTTTGCTGTGGTTTTGAGTTTTGCATTGGGCCGAAATTGTCAAACTTTGACTTTTCAAATCCAATGAAATCAAGTATCTGGCGTTTTGTGGCTTTGTTTCCACCTGCTCCATAGATCCAGTTCAGAAACCAACCCGGAGTGTCTGATGTAATCATTACACGCGCTGATCTGCCTTTCAGGAGTTTTGCAGGGAAAGCTTTTCCTTCCTGATATTTAAAGGCGAAGTTTGGAAGCAGGGTTCTGTCCATTAATGATTTCAGGGGGCCAGGCATTCCTCCCCACCATAGTGGATGCAGTATTGTCCAGTGGTTGCACCATGTCAGATATTGCTGGAATTGCTGCAGGTCGGGTTCCAGGTCCTGTCGATTTTTCTGATCACCTGCCAGAAGTCCGTGCTCGAAAGATATTTCATTTAAATTCATGCGTTTTACATCTGCCCCGGCTTTCTTTGCAGCAGTTTCATAGCTGTCTGCGAGTGCGTGTCCGAAGCGATCCTGCCCTAAATGTCCCGAGAGGACGAATATTTTCCTAGTCATGATTTAATCCTATATTTGACTTTTAACCCTGTATTTGACCAGGGTCAATTTTATATGGAAATTATTTGACCTGAGTCAAGTTTTATGTTGTAGTTTTTGGTAAAGGAGGCCTTAAGGAATGCTGGAAGCCAAGCAGAAGAGGGCGCAGATAGCGCGAGCCAAAATTATTAAGGCGGCGTCAAAAATGTTTGCTACACAAGGGTTTGATGGAGCTAAGACAGAGGATATTGCCAAAGAAGCGGGAGTGTCCAAGGGGACAGTTTTTGCTCATTTTGGTGACAAGCTGTATTTGCTGGCGGAGGTTGGGCAGGTGGAGCTGGATGAACGGCTTGAGTATCTGGAGGGTGTTGCTGAAGCCGACCGGGCCGGGGATGCAGTCGAGAATATTTGTATTGGGCTGGACAGGATACTGGATTATTTTGAGGAACAGCCTGAGTTTCTCAGGCTTTTTGTTGAGAAATCTGCGTTACGGTTAAGTGATGAGGGATATGGGTTTGATGAGAGTATCCGCAGGATTCACAGGGCATTAAAGGCGATCGTTGCGCGATGGAACGGGGGGCTTGATGCAGAACTGACGGCAGTGGCATTGCGGGCCTATATGCTTCATATGGCTGTCGGGCGTTTGTGTGGCGAGTACAAATCGCCTGAAATGCGGAAAGAGGAGCTGCGGGCGCTGGTTTCCGGTTTAGTTGGTGGAGAGAGTGTATGAGGGGATCAGTTTCCCCTCAAGAGAAATACAGCCTGTACTCCGAACAGGTTTTGCAGGTGGAGAGAGCGGCCGAGGCTTATACGGTTTCCGGCAGAGTCCAGAACGACGGATTTTTCTACCTTTGCATTGACCTCTTTGCACATTTCAACAAAGTCCTTGATGGTACACAGGTGAATGTTCTGTGTTTCATACCATGCCTGCGGCAGGGTTTTTGTCGTTGGCATACGGCCAGTCAGAAGTAATTGCATGCGTATTTTCCATGCGCCGAAATTCGGGAAAGATACGATTGCCTTATCTGAAATGCGAAGCAGTTGTTCCAGCACTGTTTTTGGGTGCATGGTGGCCTGGATGGTCTGACTTAAAATTGCATAATCAAATACACCATCAGGATAATTTGTCAGGTCGTGATCAGCATCGCCGTGGATGACTGAGAGGCCTTTGGCTACGCTCAGGTTTACGTTGGGCTGGTTGATTTCTATGCCACGGCCATCAATGGACTTTTTTATGCGCAAAAGCTCAAGCAACGCGCCGTCTCCGCATCCGATGTCGAGTACGCGGGAGCCTTCCTGAACCATATCGGCGATAATCAGGTGGTCGACTCTGCTGTTTTCGATAGTGTGATAGGTATCCATGTTTTTATATTTCTATAGCGGTGCGTGTTTCAGGCCACGGGCACGTGCGGCAGATTTCAGGAAGCCGGAGACAACATCAAACAGTTCCGGTTCATGGAGAAGAAATGCATCATGGCCCTTGTCAGTCTCAATTTCCACGAAGCTGACTTTTGCTGCGGAAGCATTGAGTGCCATAACGATTTCGCGGCTGCGCTCTGTTGATTGAAGCCAGTCACTGGAGAAAGAAATTACGCAGAAGCGGGCTGTTGTATCCTTGAATGCATTGGCCAGATAGCCATCATAGGCGCCAGGGATATCAAAATAGTCCACGGCACGTGAGATATAGAGGTAGCTGTTTGCATCGAAGCGTTCAACGAATGATGCGCCCTGGTGGCGAAGATAACTTTCCACCTGAAAGTCTGCGTCAAAACCGAATGTGACATTATCCCGGTTCTGGAGGTTACGTCCGAACTTCTGGGACAGAACTTCCTTTGACAGGTAATTAATGTGTGCTGCCATACGTGCTACTGCCAACCCTTTTTTGGGCAGGGTATTTTCTTCAAGGTAGCGGCCATCCCGCCATTCAGGGTCAGCCATAATGGCCTGTCTGCAGACTTCATGGAAGCCGATATTCTGTGGAGATTCCTGAGCGCAACTTGCCATCGCGACAACGGAAAATACGCGTTCTTTATAGCGTGTTGCCCATTCGAGTACCTGCATTCCGCCCATTGATCCGCCAATGACAGAAAAGAGGTTGTCAATGCCCAGGCGGTCAATCAGGCGAACCTGTGCCCGGACCATATCGCCAATGGTTATGAGCGGGAAGCCCAGGCCATATGGTTTTCCGGTTTTTGGATTTATAGAAGTCGGGCCCGTTGAGCCTNNGGAGCAGATTACGAAGTATTTATCAGTATCTACTGATTTTCCGGGGCCAACCATCGTGTCCCACCAACCGGGTTTTCCAGTAACCGGGTTTTGGTTGGCAGCGTGCTGATCTCCTGTCAGAGCATGGCATATGAGTATGGCATTGGATTTTTCTTCATTCAGGGTGCCATAGGTCTGATAGCCGATCTGGTAAGGAGACAGCTCTTCACCACAATCCAGAGGAAGAGGTTCATCTTCGCCAAAATGCGCAGTCAGCCCATCTATATTTTCATGTGCCGAGTACTGGTTTGTGTTTGTTGAAACAGGCGAATTCATAGGCCCAAACATCTCCGTCAAGTGTAATCTTCACTTCGTTTTACTGTCTGACCGGAGTTATAAAAAACCGGCAGGCAAAAGGGATTGCGGCCGGGTTCTATCTCGGCCCTTTTAGCGAATTTTTTAATGTGGCTGCAAGCTGGCCAGCCAAATCACCACATAATGCCCAAAATAAAGACATCAAGAGCATAGTCTGTCAAGGTGATATTAAATGCTGATAAAAGAAAGAGATTAATATATTGATTTCATGAAAATAATTAGAGGTTCCTTCCTTCTATTGCGTGTCTTTGGGCTGGTTGCGCTAATTGACACAGTCTATGGAATTGTGTGAGAAGAGCCTGACCCCTAATACTGGTTTATAGTTTTTCCGAACAATTTTTCAGGAGGCAATTCCGTGGCAGCATCAGATAAACTTGTTCCGAGCAGTGGTGTTATGGATATCAGCCCTTATGTTCCTGGCAAAAGTTTTGTGCCGGGCGAAGGGGAGCTTATAAAGCTTTCATCAAATGAAACTCCTATGGGGCCAAGCCCTAAAGCGGTTGAAGCTTATAAGAATGAAGCTTTTCAACTGGAGAGATATCCGGATGGGGCTGCGGGGGTATTAAGAGAGGCTATTGGGCAGAAGCACGGGATTGATCCGGGACGAATTGTATGTGGTACAGGATCTGATGATATACTGAATTTGCTGGCCAAGGCGTATCTGAGACCCGGAGATGAGGCGATTGTTACGGAATTTGCCTTTCAGGTTTTCAAGATTGCTATTATGGGGCAGGGGGCCCGTCCTGTTTTTGCTTCGGAAGTTGATTACCGGACGGATGTTGATGCAATTCTTAGTTGCGTTTCCGATGCGACACGTATGGTTTTTCTGGCTAATCCGAATAATCCTACCGGAACTTATCTGCCATATAGTGAGGTAGAGCGTCTTCGTGCGGGATTGCCTGACAGGGTTTTACTGGTGCTTGATGCAGCCTATGCAGAGTATATTGACCGGGAGGATTATAATCCGGGGCAGGATATGGTTTCGGCTGGCGATAATACGGTGATGACGCGGACGTTTTCCAAGGTTTACGGGCTTGCCAGCCTGCGGTTGGGCTGGGCTTACTGCCCTCAGGGGATTGCAGATGCTCTTAATCGAGTACGGGGGCCATTCAATGTACCGGGGCCAGCAATAGCAGCCGGGGTTGCCGCACTTTCTGATGAGGATTATGTTGAGAGATCTCTGGTACATAATAACAAGTGGTTACCATGGCTATCCGATAAAATTGCAGAGACTGGTGTCAAAGTTACTCCAAGTGTCGGGAATTTTGTGCTTGTTCATTTTGTAGATATTGGGAAGTCTGCTCAGGATGCTGACAGATTTCTGCAGAGCAGAAGAATTATTGTCAGGCCACTAGGTGGCTTTGGTTTGCCAGATGCATTGCGTGTTACAGTTGGGACTGAAAAAGAGAACCTTGCTTTTATTGACGCGTTGAGTGAGTTTATGGCTTGAGAATTAAGAAACAGGTTAATTGAAAATGGGCAATGCTAGCGAACCGATGTTTGAGAAGGTTACTCTTATCGGGTTGGGGTTGATTGGGTCTTCTC
>JBOEGA010000056.1:0-34664 GCA_050633205.1 Methyloligellaceae bacterium
ATCTCCCCTGAGCCTGATACAAAAAAGCCAAATTGTTGACGATTCTGAACGTGTTGGGATGCTCTTTGCCAAGCATGCGCTCTGACGCCTCCAGGGCGCGTTTATACAGGGGTTCAGCAAGCGCATAGCGCCCTTGAGCCCGATACAACGCCGCCAGATTGTTGACTCTTGTGAGCGTCTCGGGATGCTCTTTGCCCTGCACGCGCTCTGAAGCCTCCAGGGCGCGCTTATACAGGGGTTCAGCAAGCGCATAGCGCCCTTGCCTATAATACAATAACGCCAGATTGTTGACGCTTGTGAGCGTTGACGGATGCTCATTGCCAAGCACTCGCTCGGCATGGGCTACGACCTTTTGGGCCAGATCCAGGGCTTTTGCATATTTTCCAGACTGGTATATGCGGGCAACGGCAATATTTGCTTTATTGACAAATTCAATATCTTTCCTCGAAGGCTCGGCCTGCACCTGCAAAACACCCATAAACAGAATAAAAATACAAACCAGAACATGCTTCATAAAAAATATCCCCATTATGTGAAATATTGTTATTTTGATCGGAATTTTATATTCCACGCAGTAAACAAGCTCCGGGCAAATCTCCTAAGGCAGGAAAAACACCAGAATATGGCCATAACACTGCTTATACGCCAAATGAGCGGTGTGAAAATTGTCGCGGATTTCTGTTGGGTTGCATTATGGAAACAGTCAAAATATCAGCGATATCCAGACCATAATGATGCATGAGCAATTATATTTTACAGTATCATTATGAAAAACTGGATTATGAGGCGTTATGAGAAATCACTGTTTATAGAGCTGCCAGTTCTTGTTGCAATTTTGCTCTTGTCTATTTTCTATTTTGAAAATAGTTACGACTTCCCCTCCAAGAAAATAAACCTAGATCTCCAGTTTCACTCCTCACGATGCGTATCCAGATATTCCCGGAGTGTCCGTAGCTGCGGCAGTATTTTCAGCAACTCTTCAAGGTCCAGGTCTTTATCCAGCTGTTCAAGTGTAGGAGCCAAACCCTGTACTGCAATTTCACTGAAATCTCTTCCTGCTTTTGTCAGGTACACCAGCTTGCTTCTACCATCTTCCGGATTTGGCCTGATCTCAATAAACTTTCTTGCAGAAAGTTTATTGAGTGTGTTTGTCATGGTTGCCTTTGTAACCTGGAATGCATTGGCCAGCGCCAGAGGAGTGCAGCCATCTCCAAGTCTGCACATATGGTTGATTACACTGAAGTGAGAAATGTGCAACCCATCCGGCAATCGTCGATTAAATATTGTAGTCGCAAGCTGATATATAATACCGACTTCGTTAAAGAGCTGAAACAGCCCCTGTTTTCTCTGGTTTTCGTTCAAAAGTTATGCCTTTAAAAGTTTCCTGCCTATTGGCCACCTTGGTGTCGGGTTGACTGCCACAGCATATCCCATGCGCCCCAGCATTTGAACTCTTTCACCTTCTTCTGCCAACATTTTGTGGCACTCATCATATTTCTCTTTCATTTCCCCATATTCCTGCAAAGCTTGGCTCATTGGGTGCAGGCCGATTCCAAGGCGTGTTGTCAACAGGTTAACACGCACCCAGACGCGCCCTGCATTGAGCTGGTCTAACCGCGTATTTGATTTTGTCGTCAACCATATGAAAGCCATAGCTGTATCTGACTGACTAAGCACCTGCTCTGCCCCCTGCTTAAAGCCTGACGAGTCGCGGTCAAGTGCAACTTCTCTTGTGAACATTCCAAACATAGACAACAGTTCAAATTTTATCCCCGGAAAAGAAAGGCCATCAGGATTCTTCTCAATCTCGGATTTACCGATGCGGAACAGATCCACGCTTTCCTTATATGTACGTGGTGTATCAATTTCAACCTGCATTGCATTCCGGGTCAGAGTCCGCAGGCTCTTTACTTTCCCTGACTGGATTGTGCCATTGATCCAGACACCTTCCTCCTGAAGGTTGATGATTTTGTTCAATACATCTTCAGGAACTGATCTGTTCAGATCATAAGGTGTTTTCACTGAACGGCGATTTAATATTTGCCTGAACAGAGTATCTTTCTCAGCCGTTTCGTCTTTTACGAATGTTGCTATCGTTACTGGGCGATCATCCAGTTTTTCTGAATTGTGCCCTTCCGGGAAGTGGTCAAAAGTAACTTTATAGCCATCCTCTGCGGCTGCTATGCGCATCAGCTCCAAAAAGCATCCAAGACCTATTGTGATCTGACGATTATAAGGATCCGTGTGTGGTAGCAGGCGCGTCAGGTCTACCAGAAGCTTGACTTTGCCTTGTTCAGACAGATCGACAAGCCAGGGTTGTTGATTATGCGGATTGGGAGCAAGAATGGCATAAGATAGTGCCCTCATTCTGGGTTCGGTATAGCCCTTCCCGGCATTCTGCCATGGAGCCAGCGCACTCTCAGGTGTACGTGTAGCCACATAACCGGTCGCGGCAACGCCTGCAGATAGAACAACCCCGCCGCCAACTACTGATAAAAATTTTCTCCTGTTCATGACAAACCTCTTTAGTTTTATGTCTAACTATTTATAATTAGATATCTAACTTGTTTGCGGAAAATTGTCAACTATCAGATATCAGCCAATCTGAACAAAAAGTTACAGTTTATTCGAAGCCGATACTTTTTAACATATGAATCAAATAGATACACGTAACAGCAATAAGGGGAAACAGAATGAGATAATACGGAAATTCGTCGTTAACCAGGGCTAACATCCAGGTCACTGCGGTCAGTGTTAACGCAATCCATTTGATAATATGCAGGATCATAATCGTCAAAACTACTATAGCTTCCAGCATTAAAGCTTCCTTTTAAAAAATCAGGAGTAACTGTTCAGCGTCTGGTTACTACAAGAAGTAATCCGCCCAGACTGACAGCTCCACCTGTCAATGCCAGGGGAGAGAGTCTTTCACCCAGAAATAACCAGGCCGCAACCGCTGCCGCCGGAGGAACCAGCAGGTTCATTAATGCTGTCACAGTAGCAGGCATTCTTGAGCCAATAAAAGCATAACACAGAGTGGGCACAGCCGTGCTGATGATCCCTAGTGCAATCAGGTCTAAGTAACCGGAAAATTCAAGATTCCAGGGACCATATGTAGCTTCAGTAAATTGAGAAAGCAGAAGTAAGGGAATTCCAAATATAAAAACAAAGAAAGTTGCTGCCATTGGTCGATAACTATCGCCATTGTTTCTGAAACGGGAAATCAAAACAAATGCGGCGGATAGAAAACTGCATGTCAGCCCTCCCGCTATTCCCATAACTCCAATACTCTTATCAGCACCGGTTAGACCTGGCCACAAACAGATAACCAGTCCGGCAAATGCAAGTGATGCTCCTGCTGTTTCACGTATAGATTGGCGGCTTCCTGTCATTTTCTCAAACAACATAACCCATAATGGAGCCAGGGATATAAGCAATGCTACTACTGCAATTGGGGCATAGCTGAATGCAAGGTTAGAGATCGTAAAGTAAGCTGTCATAAACAGAGAGGCCAGCAAGACCATCGGGTCCCGTAATACACCGATAACAGCAATTCTAAATCTGCAGGACAGAAACAATATAATAATAAAAGGAAATATAGTTGGAATTAATCGCCAGGCAGATAATTCCAGCAATGCCAGTTCAGGCAACTGGCGGACAAACACACCGGGCAACGCCCAGGTTACAAGCATAAGTACAGCTGCTGCTGCACTCAACCTGTCCATATTATTCTGCATCAGTTTTTGCAGGTTTTGAAATCCGGGCCAGAGTTTCTTCTGCAAACTGTTCGAAGTTACCCTGCTCTATTGCATTTCTAATGGCAGCCATAAGCTCCTGATAAAAATGAATATTTGACCATGTCAACAACATAGCGGCAAGGATCTCACCCGAACGCATCAGATGATGCAGGTAAGCCCGGCTATAGTTATTGGCAGCGGGACACGAGCTTTTCTCATCAAGCGGTCTCGTATCTTCAGCATATTTCGCATTCTTGATATTAACACGACCGTCCCATGTAAACGCCTGACCATGCCTGCCAGACCTTGTTGGCATAACACAGTCGAACATATCAATCCCACGTGCAACCGCACCAATAATATCTTCAGGGGTCCCTACTCCCATAAGGTAGCGTGGCTTATCTTTTGGCAGGATCGGAAGTGTTGTATTCAGGGTTTTAAACATAAGCTCCTGCCCTTCCCCTACAGCAAGACCACCAACGGAATAACCATCAAAGCCAATATCAAGCAGACCTTTTGCAGACTGTTCACGCAGGTCCGGAAAAGTACTTCCCTGTACAATGCCGAATAATGCCTGTTCAGGTCTGGCGCCAAACGCTGCTTTTGATCGCTCTGCCCAGCGCAAGGACAGTTCCAGAGACTTTTTCGCCTCCTCCGCCATACATGGAAATGGAGTACACTCATCAAACTGCATCTGAATATCAGCGCCTAGCAGACACTGAATTTCAATGGAGCGTTCGGGCGTAATCTCATGGGAAGAGCCATCAATATGGGACTGGAAGGTTACACCACTCTCGGTTATTTTCCTAAGTTTTGACAAGGACATAACCTGAAACCCACCGGAGTCTGTTAATATTGGACCGGACCAGTTCATAAATTTATGAAGTCCGCCAAGCTTTGCTACACGCTCTGCTCCAGGGCGCAACATCAGGTGATAAGTATTGCCAAGAATAACATCAGCTCCTGTCGCCTTCACGGTTTCAGGAAACATTGCCTTTACCGTAGCTGCGGTTCCGACAGGCATAAATGCCGGGGTCTGTATTGTCCCGCGGGAAGTTGTGATTTCACCGCGCCGCGCTGTGCCGCATTCTTTCTGAAGCTGAAAAGAAAATTTTGTTGTCACTTTAATTGTTCCGCAGGGTGTAACAGGCTGGCATCTCCGTATGAATAGAACCTGTATTTATTTTCAATTGCATATTTATAAGCTGCCTGCATAACATCAATTCCACAAAAGGCAGAAACAAGCATAAATAATGTAGACTTGGGCAGGTGGAAATTTGTCATCAGCAGGTCAATAGCTCTGAATTTATAACCGGGCGTAATAAAGATGTCTGTATCCCCGGAAAATGGCCTGATAATCCTGTCTTCTCCGGTTGCACTTTCCAGCAGGCGCAATGATGTCGTACCGACAGCAACAAGACGACCGCCATCCCGGCGGACTTTATTCAAACGCTCTGCCGTTTCAGCACTTACCTCACCCCATTCAGCATGCATCTTGTGATCAGCGAGATCATCGACTTTAACTGGCAGAAAAGTTCCCGCTCCGACATGCAGTGTAACCAGCTCAGTGCCGACACCCTTACCAGCAAGCTCATCAATAAGGCGATCCGTAAAATGCAGCCCTGCTGTTGGCGCAGCAACTGCTCCAGGCTCTTTTGCGAACATTGTCTGATAATCTTCAAGATCACTGGCATCAGGAGCACGTTTCGAAGCTATATAGGGTGGTAAAGGCATATAGCCTACTTCAGCAAGGTCCGCTTCAAACCCATTCTCAGACACATGAAAAGCAAGGGATATTTCTCCCGCCTCCCCTTTGGAAGTCACTGTTGCCTGAAACATCCTGTCCGCACCAAAGGCAATTATATCGCCCTCAGCCATTTTTTTCCCCGGCTTAGCAAATGCAAGCCAGTCAGTGCCAGTTACACGCTTATGCAGCGTCACTTCAATTTTTGGTGTTGTATCACCACGCCCGATACGGACACCTGTTAATCTGGCTGGTATAACTTTCGTGTTGTTAAAGACCAGAACATCACCTTTTCTAAGCAGTGAGGTCAGGTCTTTAACCTGATGATCCGTAAACTCGGAACTCTCCGATTGCACCTGTAACAGGCGAGCATCATCGCCAGGGCGCACTGGCCTCAGCGCAATACGTTCCTGCGGAAGCTCGAAATCAAAATCATCAACACGCATTACAAATACCGGGGGTTCTACTAGACGTCAGCAGCAACACGAAGAGAATTGATTTTGTCAGGGTCCTGAACAGGCTCACCACGTTTGATTTTATCAACATTTTCCATGCCTTCAATCACTTTACCCCAGGCCGTATACTGGCGGTCAAGGAATGAAGCATCACCAAAGCAGATGAAGAACTGGCTGTCACCACTATTAGGATCCTGAGCGCGCGCCATGGAACAAACACCGCGAGAGTGGTTCTCATCATTAAATTCAGCTGGAAGTTTTTTACCTGAACCGCCGGTACCGGTTCCCTGAGGACAACCAGTCTGAGCCATAAAACCATCAATCACACGGTGAAAGACAATTCCATCATAGAAATTTTCGCGAGCAAGTTCTTTAATACGTGCAACATGGCCAGGAGCCAGATCGGGACGCATTTCAATAACTACGCGACCATGCGTCATATCCATGATCAACGTATTTTCCGGGTCTTTAATTTCAGTCATTTTGAATTCCTTTCTTATAGAAAACTATTTTTTCTCTTTCCTGTCTTTCGGATCATCATAGGCAAGTTTCATACTTATAATGACGTCAGGGTTTGGAACTGCACCAGTACGTGGATGTCCCTTGTTTATCAGGTCCAGATATTTCATTCCTTTAACGACCTCACCCCAGATTGTGTACTTACCATTGAGCCAGGGAGCGGCCTCGTAACATATGAAAAACTGGCTGTTTGCACTGTTTATATCATTTGCTCTGGCAGCTCCGACAGTACCTCTCTTGAAAGTCTCTTTTTTGCTGAACTCTGCGGGCAGATCCGGATACCTTGAACCACCGTTACCGGCTCCTGTCGGATCGCCGGTCTGCGCCATAAAACGATCAATAACCCGATGAAACTTTAATCCGTCATAGAACTTTTCACGGATCAGAGTTTTTACACGCTCAACATGTTTGGGAGCTTTTTTGGGGTAAAGTTTTATTACAACACGACCATATTTCAGATCCATAAACACAAAATTTTTGAGGAGCTCTTTGTTCTTGGTATTCTGCGCAAAAACACTACCACCTGGCATCAATAGAATAAGAGCAAGCCAGCCCGCAAATAGCAAATTCTTCATCAGAACATCTTTCAGTGTTGAGGATTTAACGCTGCGCTACAGCACTTATGAATTTCCGGGGATCATTTTCCGGAAAGCTTATCTTGCAGGGGTTGTATAACAGATTTGGGAATAAATGAAGAAACATCTCCCCCCATGGTTGCAATCTGCCTGACAAAAGTTGCCGCAACATGCCTTACTTCTGAAGAGGCTGCAAGGAATATTGTGTCAATTTCGGGTGTTACGGCCTGGTTCATCCCCGCCATCTGAACTTCATAGTTAAAGTCCGTTGTATCTCTCAGCCCCCTGATGATCGTTTTCGCACCAGACCTCAATACTGCATCCACAGTAAGATCATCAAAGGTAACCACTTCTACTGGTGTTGAAGTTTCATTTGATATGCTCGCAGCTTCAACATTCAGCATACCAACGCGCTCTTCTGCACTGAACAGCGTTTTCTTGCCATGATGAACACCAACACCAATAATCACTTTGTCAAATATTCTACAGGACCGTTTTATTATGTCTGTATGTCCAAGAGTTACAGGATCAAAACTGCCGGAATAGAAGCCAATATTTGTCATTGAGTGCTCTCGCTGTTTTTTAAAAGGGTATCCAGGCTCAGGACTTGCGCGCTGTAGCCAGCCAAAGGCCACCCAATATCAATAAACTTCCACTAATGCCATCGGCAAAACGCCGCTTGCTGTCGGACATCAGGGACGTTAATCGGGATGCAATTATCACACAAGTAAAATCAATCAAACCCATGACGATTATAAAGGTCATAGCCAGCAGTACAAGCTGAGATGTTATATTATTGTTCTGATTGATAAATTGTGGAAAAAATGCTCCAAGAAACAGAAGTACTTTCGGATTGCTCAGGCTCACGAAAAGGCCTTGCCTGAAGTAATGCTTACCACGTTTTGCCAGCAACTCTTCATTATGTCCTTTAATGGCTGAGTAAATCGCATTTGCCCCGAGCCATATCAGATATACCGCTCCAATCCAGCGCAACCAGTCAAACCATTCTGACATAAAGATCATAATAGAGTTCATCCCCAGTATCGCGATGACAACCAGCAGGCATAGCCCTGTCATATTTCCACTCCAGGTAAAAAGACCTGCCCCACCTCCATAACGTGTTGTATTTGCCAGTAATAATGCCATTGACGGTCCCGGCGTTAATGCAAGCACAGCACAAGCCAGTACAAAGACAGCAAAAACTGCGAATGTCATATATCAAACCCTTGTTATAATTTATCCCGTACTAATGAAATGCACAGGTTCTGCATGAATATTATACAATAGTATTTATTGAAAGTAATGCATTACTTGTCTGAATGCCTGCATACACAGCCTATGTTCATTTTACATTCATACAGGATAGGGCATCTTTAAAAAAGGAAGAAAAACTGTCTCTGGAATGTAGTATTTGACTGCGTTAGCAAAGGAAATATCGATGAGAGCCTTCTTTGCCTTGTTCATACTCTTCGCACTTGGCCTGGTTATTACCGGTCAGGCGCATTCAGCTTCCCTTATTACCTCAGAACTTTCTAACCTTTCACTACACACGTTTTAGGCTCCCCCAGCCAATATGTGTTTGCGTAAATATACTGCCCCGGCCATTTAGCCGGGGCTTTTTTTTATAAAAAATGGCGCACAACCTGAAAGCCATGCGCCATAAAATTAAATGAACTGTATTAAGGAGTAACAGTTCTCTATTCTTCAGTTACAGGTTCTATGGTTTCGCCCTCTTCACCATCACCCTCTTCATCATCACCACTACCATCATCCGGGATATGCTCCACAGACACCACTTTTTCGTCTTCAGCGGTGTTGAAGATCGTAACACCCTGCGTGCTACGGCCTGCGATACGGACACCATCAACCGGGCAGCGGATCAGTTTGCCACCATCCGTTACAAGCATAATTCCGTCAGTATCTTCTACGGGGAAGGACCCTATCAAACGGCCATTCCGCTCATTCACCGTCATAGCAATAATACCTTTACCACCACGCCCTGAAATACGGTATTCATATGCTGATGAGCGTTTGCCATATCCGTTGGAGGAAACGGTCATAATGAATTGTTCCGCAGCAGAGAATTCAGCATATCTTGAAGTATCGAGATTAACTTCCTCTGCGCCTTCACCATTCTCCAACTCAACATCAACAACCTCTTCACCTTCTCCATTGGCTCCCCGACGTATCGCATTCGCCTGTTTAAGGTAGGCAGCCCGTTCAGCCGGAGTAGCATCCACATGACGCAGAATTGTCATTGAAATCACTTCATCATCTTCAGCCAGCCTGATTCCACGAACACCCACGGAGCTCCTGCTTGCGAATACCCTTACTTCTGTAACTGGGAAACGGATAGCCTGCCCCTTTGCTGAAGTGAGAAGTACATCATCATGCTCAGTACATATCTGCACACCGACAATACTATCACCTTCATCAAGCTTCATGGCGATCTTGCCATTACGGTTCACCTGCGTGAAATCGGATAGATCATTCCGGCGAACACTGCCTGACTGAGTAGAGAACATTACATGGAGCTTGCCCCAGTTCTCCTCTTCTTCCGGCAATGGCATAATTGTTGTGATCTGTTCGTCCTGCTGAAGAGGCAGAAGGTTAATCAAAGCCTTACCACGTGACTGTGGAGCAGCAGCAGGCAGACGCCATACCTTCATCTTGTAGACCATGCCACGAGATGAGAAGAACAGAACCGGCGTATGTGTATTTGCAATGAATATTCTGGTTACAAAATCCTCATCACGGGTGGCCATACCAGATCGGCCTTTACCACCTCTGCGCTGAGCACGATAAGTCGATAGTGGAACACGTTTTATGTAGCCTTTATGAGAAACAGTAACAACCATATCCTCGCGAGCGATAAGGTCTTCGTCTTCCATTTCCCCTTCATGTTCGAGGATTTCCGTACGACGAGGCGTCCCAAATTCTTCTTTAACTTCAACAAGTTCCGCTTTGACAATATCGATCATGCGCATTCTGGATCCCAGAATATCAAGATAATCTTTGATCTTGTCGCCCAGTCCCTGCAACTCATCACCAATTTCATCGCGACCAAGAGCTGTAAGGCGCTGGAGGCGCAAATCAAGAATTGCACGGGCCTGTTCCTCAGAGAGCTTATATGTCCCCTCACTTGAAACCTTGTGCCGTGGATCTGCAATCAATTCAACCAATGGTCCGACATCACGGGCAGGCCAGTCTTTTTCCAGCAATTGCGCTCTTGCTGTGGCTGGGTCCGGCGCTTTACGGATCAGATTGATAATCTCATCAATATTAGCAACAGCAATTGCCAACCCTACTAAAATATGAGCGCGATCGCGTGCTTTATTCAGCAGGAACTTCGTACGACGGCTGATAACCTCTTCACGGAAAGCATTAAATGCCTGAATAAGGTCCTTAATATTCATACGCTCTGGTTTGCCACCATTCAGCGCCACAATATTACAGCCAAAGGAAGTCTGCAGCGGAGAGAAGCGATAAAGCTGATTCAGCACCACATCAGGGACAGCATCCCGTTTCAGTTCAATCACAACCCGCATTCCATCGCGGTCAGATTCATCGCGAATATCACTAATACCTTCTACGCGCTTGTCACGTACAAGTTCAGCGATCTTTTCAATCATTCCTGCCTTGTTAACCTGATAGGGTATTTCATCTACAACAAGTGCAAACCTGTCTTTTCGTATTTCCTCTGTTCTGACCTTGCCCCGCATAACCACAGAGCCACGGCCTTTGGAATAAGCCGAACGGATCCCCATACGACCCAATATAGATCCGCCAGTTGGAAAATCGGGACCAGGGACTATCTCGTTAATTTCTTCAATCGTGATCGCTGGATTATCAAGATGGGCTATGCAGGCATCAATGACTTCAACCAGATTATGAGGTGGAATATTGGTTGCCATCCCCACGGCAATCCCGTTAGCACCATTGACGAGAAGATTTGGATAACGTGCTGGCAAAACAGTTGGTTCTGTCTCGGAACCATCGTAGTTTTCGTTAAAGTCAACCGTATCTTTATCGATATCATCAATAAGCTTGTGAGCGACTTTTGCCATACGACATTCCGTATAACGCATAGCCGCCGGAGGATCATTGTCTATGGAGCCAAAGTTACCCTGGCCATCAACGAGTGGCAGACGCATGGAAAAGTCCTGTGCCATACGTACCAGGGCATCATAAATAGCATTATCACCATGAGGGTGATATTTACCCATCACGTCACCGACAACACGGGCTGATTTTTTGTAAGACTTATTCCAGTCCAGCCCCATTTCCTGCATAGTATACAGAATTCGACGGTGCACCGGTTTTAAGCCATCACGAACATCAGGCAATGCACGGGATACAATAACACTCATTGCATAATCGAGATAAGATCGTTTCATCTCATCGGTAATGGAAACCGGTCTGATATCTGAAGGGAATTCCCCTTCGCCGCCTGACCCGGCCGCGTTGTCTTGATCCGCCACGACTTAATCAACCCTTTAATGATGCATGAGACCAGCATCCGCACTCTTTCATTTTAAAGAACTGCAGGAACTATTGTTTCAGTGAAATGTGAAACAAGGACGCCGGAATCGCTTGAAAACTAATATACACAATATATTGATTCAGGACCCAAAACACAATGTCTGCACGCTAAATAGGCAGACTATCAACAAGTGTTTTTCTATTTAAAAACAAAAGCTTAGAAAGCGATGCCCTTTTTGGGCCATATGTCTCACTTTCTCAATTCAATTTCATACTCTTTTTTACCATATCCATGGACACTGTCATGCACTCGTATTTTAACTTTTTTGATATCTTCCGAAATCCTCACGTCCCCTAAAGAACGTGTAAATGGTTGCTCATTCACATGAGGATGCAACAGTTCTCTGGTTCCAAGGAGCTTGCCATCTATAGTGATAATATCCCATTTATTTACGTAATGCTTCCAGCCTTCGTCAGCATGTTTTACAGTAACCGAAAAATTATACCGACCTTTACTGCTTTTAACTGCTTCTGCTTTAACAACAATCGGCTGGTCTGCATTTGCCATGGAGAAACTGGTCATAATAAAAACTGTAGTAACTGCCAATATTCGATACATATGTGCTGATCCGATCTTTTTATTATTCAATCTTATCAAATGACCATATCTTTTTGTTTATTCTATGAAAGGCCACCAAAACTACGAAAGAACGGTATAAATGAAAAAACTATAGTTTATGATACTTTCTGTTAAATATATGTGGTATGATTTTATATATTACAGCAATTATTATTCAATATAAACATACCCCAAACTTATAAAATCACAGTAAAATCAAAATATTCGTCTTTATCTTATTGCACCAGCCCCACAATTTTGGCATGTTTTGTTTTTCCGTATTCAGTCTCGCGGAAATTAGGGAGAACTACCTTAATAAAGGAATTACTATGGAATATCTAATCTGGGGGATTATCGCCTTAGGCGCACTATCCATCGTTTACGGAGCGTGGGCTATTCGGTCGGTGCTGGCAGCAGACCCCGGCAATAAACGCATGCAGGAAATTGCCAAAGCTATTCAGGAAGGTGCCGAGGCATATCTAAAAAGACAATATACGACCATTGCAATGGTTGGTGTCGTAATTTTCATACTTATTCTCGTCCTGAAATTTCCAATAGAGGTTGCTATTGGATTTCTGGTTGGCGCAGTCCTATCCGGTCTGGCAGGCTTTGTCGGAATGCTTGTCTCCGTTCGGGCTAATGTGCGGACAACTCAGGCAGCGAGCCAAAGTCTCGGCGCGGGCCTTGCTATAGCATTTCGCTCAGGCGCAGTAACAGGACTTCTGGTCGCCGGGCTGGCATTACTCTCAATTGCAGTTTACTATGCTGTCCTGATTGAAATCGCACGCTATAAGCCAACAGATCGTGTTGTGATAGATTCACTTGTGGCACTGGGCTTTGGCGCATCTCTTATCTCAATTTTTGCCCGTCTTGGCGGCGGTATCTTCACAAAAGGTGCTGATGTCGGCGGAGACCTTGTTGGTAAAGTAGAGGCCGGTATTCCCGAAGATGATCCACGTAACCCTGCTACAATTGCTGATAATGTGGGCGATAACGTCGGCGACTGCGCCGGTATGGCTGCAGACCTGTTCGAGACTTATGTTGTGACAATCGTTGCGACTATGGTTCTTGCTTCCATATACTTCGGTGGACAGGCCAATGTAGAAGCAATTATGCTCTATCCTCTGGCTATCGGAGCAGTCTGTGTCCTGACTTCCATTATTGGCACATTCTTTGTTCGACTTGGCTCAAACCAGTCAATTATGGGTGCGCTCTATAAAGGCTTTATCGCAACAGGCGTCTTGTCCCTGATTGTCCTGTATCCATTAACAGATATGGTTCTCAAACTTGATACAGTCTTTACTGTTAAATCAAGCATAGAAACTCTCACCTTTACCGGACTGGACCTTTATCTTTGTGGTGTTATCGGCCTGGTCGTTACAGCCGCCATTATTCTGGTAACTGAATATTATACCGGTGTTGACTACCGCCCGGTGAAAAGTGTCGCTGCGGCTTCAGTCACGGGACACGGAACCAATGTTATTCAGGGCCTTGCAGTATCTATGGAAGCAACCGCTATACCGGCAATAATTATCGTCGCTGGTATAATCTCAACCTACCTGCTTGCTGGCCTGTTTGGAATTGCTATTGCGGTTTCCACAATGCTTGCACTGGCTGGAGTTGTCGTTGCTCTTGATGCTTTTGGACCGGTAACAGATAATGCTGGTGGCATTGCAGAAATGGCGGACCTTCCCGCTGAAGTACGCAAAACAACAGACGCACTGGATGCCGTAGGCAATACAACAAAAGCTGTTACCAAAGGATATGCAATCGGATCTGCAGGACTTGGCGCACTTGTGCTCTTTGCCGCTTATACTGAAGATCTTAAGCATTTCATAACACAGGCGAATGCTTCCACGACAGGCGAATTTGCATTCTTCAAAGGAGTTGCACTGGACTTCTCACTCTCAAATCCATATGTGGTTGTAGGTTTGTTCCTTGGTGGCCTGCTCCCTTACCTGTTTGGAGCTATGGGTATGATGGCAGTTGGTCGGGCTGCCGGCGCTGTTGTTGAAGAGGTTCGCAGACAGTTCAAAGAAAAGCCCGGCATTATGGAAGGCAAGGATCGCCCTGATTATGGCCGTGCAGTAGACATGCTCACAAAAGCGGCTATCAGGGAAATGATGATCCCGTCCCTGCTTCCGGTATTGTCTCCTATTGTATGCTTCCTGGTGATCTGGGGGATTGCAGATAAGAGTGCTGCGTTCTCGGCTCTGGGTGCAATGTTGCTGGGTGTCATTATTACGGGGCTGTTCCTGGCAATATCCATGACAGCCGGTGGTGGTGCCTGGGATAACGCCAAGAAGTATATTGAAGATGGTAATCACGGTGGCAAGGGTTCAGAAGCCCACAAAGCAGCTGTTACAGGTGATACAGTCGGTGATCCCTACAAGGATACTGCAGGTCCTGCAGTTAACCCGATGATCAAGATTACCAACATCGTGGCACTTCTGTTGCTGGCAGTGCTTGCGCACTAATTTCACTACACTCTCATCTTAAAGGCGGTGCAGATGCACCGCCTTTTTTTATGGCAGTTTCAGATCAAATTAAAACAGTTCTTTTCATTTTTTTAATACCCGGAGCCCCTATCTACTTATTATTAATAATATTTTCCTGAATTTAACGAAAGAATCTTTTCTTTATCTTTACCAACTTGCCCTAGGATACGATAACAATACTCAATACTTTACAGAGGGTGAGAGAGATGGGCTTATTGAGAAAGTCTATTGCGTATTCTGCTATCGTTCCAACTGCTGCAATTGTAGCACTTGTCGTCATTCTGGCGGGTGTTGGAGCAGCACTATATAGCAGTAATCAAGCAAGAACTAACCTGAATGAAAAAGCCCAGCTGATATCAGCCATTATCGCAAAAAGTGCTGTTGGGCCAATCTGGAATATGGATGGAGACAATGGTAAAGTTCTACTGAGCACACTCCAGTCTGACTCCGATTTTAAATTCTCATTTCTCACCGACGTTTCTGGAAAGCTGTTCACGCAGCTTATGCATGAGGGTGCGGATGTAAATAAGATCCATGGTGACCTTCAGGAAAAAGTGCTTCAGGCAATCAAGGAAGAAAAACCTGTGGTTGTCGAAAATCGTGACATCCTGAGAATTGTACCGGTTATTCATAAAGAAGAAGGCGCAGAAAAAGGTAAAGCTATTGGAGCACTCGTTGTCAGCTTCTCCAAGGCGCGCGCGGAATCCGCAATCAATCAACAGATTTATACGATTGCGTTTGGTGGCATCCTTACTCTGGTTCTGGTCTGCGTTATCCTTTATTATATCCTGATGACGATTATTCGTCCTATCCGCGATATGACCTCTTCCATGACCTCTCTCAGCCAGGGAGATTTAGATTCACATATACCAGCACTTGAACTCACAAATGAAATTGGGGCTATGGCTTCCGCAGTGCAGGTATTCAAGGACAATGCAATTGAAAAAATTAATCTGGAAAAGGTTGCAGAAATTGAAAATAAACGCCGGGAAGAACGGCAGGCCAGCGTTGAAAAGCTGATTAATACTTTCCGGGATACAACTGGAGAGCTGCTGGGTGATGTTGCTCAGAATATGTCTTCCATGAAGGAAGCTGCAAACTCCCTTTCCCGCGTAGCAGATGATACAACCAGCCAGGCGACCAATGCTGAAGCCACATCTTCAGAAGCCTCACAGAATGTGCAGGCTGTAGCTGCGGCATCTGAAGAACTGTTTGCGTCCATTAGCGAAATTAACTCTCAGGTCTCTCAGGCCAGCGAAATCGTATCTTCGGCCACAAATGATGCGGTCAAAACCAACGAATTCGTTTCAAGCCTGTCTGAAACAGCAGATGCGATCGGTGAAGTTGTAAGCCTTATTCAGGACATTGCCGAACAGACCAACCTGCTGGCACTGAACGCCACCATTGAGGCAGCCCGTGCCGGTGAAGCCGGCAAAGGTTTCGCAGTCGTGGCATCAGAAGTGAAGTCTCTTGCAAACCAGACAGGTAAAGCAACCGAGACAATTTCCGACCAGATCAAGGCAATTCAGGTTGCAACAGAAGACTCGGTGAAAGCAATTGGCGGTATCTGTAATCAGATGAAGTCAGTAAATGAATTCACCACTGCAATTGCTTCATCAGTTGAAGAACAGGGTGCAGCTACATCAGAAATCAACCGAAGCGTACAACTTGCATCAGAAGGTACAGACTCAGTGGTTGGCAATATTTCTGAAGTGAAGAAAGCAGCCTGCAGCACAGCAGACTCAGCACAGGAAGTGGATCAGGCTGTACGCAATGCAACTGACAAAGGTGAAAAACTCAGACGCGCGATTGAGGAGTTCCTTGGAAATGTAGCGGCAGCCTAGAGCATGTCGCGTTTAATCAGGCTTTCGGATTAGCAGAGATAATTACGAAAGCCTGAGCTAACGGAAAATCATCTGTTATAGTCAGATCAACCTGAGGCTCAAAACCTTCCGGGATCAGCTTATCCAGTATTCGCTTTGCACCACCGGTAAGTTCCATAACAGGCTTACCGGAAGGCAGACTTACCACTCCCATATCTGTCCAGAAAACACCCTGCCCTATCCCTGTACCAAGCGCTTTTGAACAGGCCTCTTTCGCCGCAAACCGCTTTGCATATGATGCTATGGTACTGTGCCGACGCTCACTTTTCTCGCGCTCCTGCTCAGTAAAAATACGCTTAAGGAAACGCTCTCCGTATCGTTCAATAGATTTTTCTATGCGACGTATATCAATTAAATCATTTCCCAGACCAATGATCATAATATTTCCACTACCTGTTCAGCGGCGCGCTTCATCCATACACTGCTTAAATTTCATAACAACATTCTGCATTCCGTCAAAAATGGACTCAGCAATGAGAAAATGCCCGATATTAAGTTCCACAACCTGCGGGATACTCGCAACTGGTTTAACATTTTCGAAGGTAAGGCCATGCCCGGCATGAACTTCCAGCCCGGCCCCAGCGGCCTGAGAAGCCCCCGCAATAATGCGGTCAAGTTCAGCAAGCTCCGCAGCTTTATCTCCGTCAAGCCCTGCATGACAATATGTGCCTGTATGTAGCTCGACGATATCAGCACCCAACTCAGCCGACATATCTATCTGCGCTTCATCAGGATCTATAAAAAGAGAGGCTCTGATACCTTCTCCTTTCAGTCTTTTAATAATTTCACGCAGTTTCGCAGAATTACCAGTAACATTCAGCCCACCTTCAGTTGTCAGCTCTTCACGTTTTTCAGGAACGATACAACACGCATTAGGCCTGTTCTGCAAAGCTATCTGCAACATTTCATCTGTAGCTGCCATCTCAAAATTCAGAGGCTTTGAAATACTCTGCTTTAAACGGACGATATCATCATCTCTTATATGGCGGCGGTCCTCACGCAGATGAGCTGTAATTCCATCCGCACCCGCCTCAATTGCAAGCAGTGCAGCTCGCACAGGATCAGGGTAATTAACCCCTCTTGCATTACGCACAGTTGCAACATGATCGATATTTACTCCAAGGCGAAGCAAATCAGAAGACATAGTATTCTCCAAAAAACTGGTAGCAATTACTGGTAGTGCCGTCCTGCCTGGCTGACAACATCAACCTGCTTCAGGCCATTAATGATATCATTCAAATGCTTTATATCCCAGACCTCAACATCTATAAGCATTTTTGAAAAGTCAGGAACATTTGTTTCTATCTTCAGGTTTAGAATATTTCCGGCAAAATCACCAATAATCTGAGTAATCCGCGCTAGTGTTCCAGGCTCATTCAATCCTGTTACATCAATTTGCGCCGGAAAGCGTTCGTTGTTATTTTCATCAATATCCCAGGTCACATCAACCCAGCGCTCAGGCTGGTTCTCAAATTCAGCCAGTTTCATCGAATGTATCGGATATATTGTAATACCTTCACCTGATGTGAGAATACCAACAATACGGTCTCCCGGAACAGCACCACCACTGGCAAACTGTACTGGCAGGTCACTCTGCTGTCCCCTGATTGGAACACCACTATCGACACCATTCGCTGCACCTTCCGGCGCATCCATATTTCTGAACTTCAGACCGATTGCTTTTTTGAAACTGAACCAGCCCTCTTCCTTACGCTGAACCCTTCTGCGTTTTGGACTGGTAGGCTTGGCAACATCTGGATAAAGTGCTGCAATAACATCCTCAGAACTCAACTCCCCACGACCAACGGCTGACAGAACTTCAATAACACTGTTCTGTATCAGGCGAGGAAGAGCTTTTTCCAGCATCTCTTCTGAATAATTTTCATCTATTTCAAGCAATACACGACGAAGGATCTGGCGCCCAAGTTCTCCATATTGCCTACGGATAGCTTCCCTGGTTGCTCTGCGAATTGCAGACCTTGCCTTACCGGTTACTGCAATTGCTTCCCACGCAGGAGGAGGTGTCTGCGCTTTTGAAGTGATAATCTCCACCTCATCACCATTCTGCAATTCACTAACAAGCGGCACATGACTTCCATTAACTTTACAGCCAATGCAACTATTACCAACATCGGTATGAACTGCATAGGCAAAGTCAATAGGCACAGCTCCTGACGGCAATGCAACCAAAGCTCCCTTCGGAGTAAAACAGAACACCTGGTCCCTGAATAATTCCAGCTTGGTATGCTCAAGAAATTCTTCTGAGTTATCACCTTCGAGAAGCATATCTACAAGCTGGCGCAGCCACCTGTATGCATTGCTTTCCTGTGTCCGGTGAATAGCCTGCCTGGAAACATCTTCATCCACGCCATTCATTTTGGTTTCATCTTTGTAGAGCGTATGTGCAGCAACACCATATTCTGCAATATGATGCATCTGCATCGTACGTATCTGCAGCTCTACACGCTGATGCCCCGGACCAACAATCGTGGTATGCAGAGACTGATAATCGTTCTGCTTGGGGTTAGAAATATAATCTTTAAAACGCCCCGGAACAACACGCCAGATTGTATGGATAACGCCAAGTGCCTGATAGCAGTCAGGGCGTTGATTAACCACAACACGGAAACCAAAAATGTCGGAAAGCTGTTCAAATGCAACCTGTTTCCGTTCAATCTTTCTCCATATTGAGTAAGGCTTTTTCTCCCGGCCAGATACTTTAGCCTCAATACCAGCGTCCTTCAGATGCCTTGTTAATTCAGCAGAAATAGTTTCAATAAACTCTTTATTCCGCGCCCGCATTTCATCAAGACGTTCAGCAAGATTCTTATATGATTCCGGCTGCAACCAGCGGAAAGAAAGATCTTCCAGCTCTTCCCGCAGCCACTGCATACCCATTCGCCCTGCTAGCGGAGCATATATCTCCATAGTCTCTTTTGCGATACGCTGCCTTGAGCTTTCCTTCATATGCTCAATAGTTCGCATATTATGCAGACGATCAGCTAGTTTAACCAATAGAACCCGAATATCACTTGTTATCGCAATAAGCAGCTTGCGGAAATTTTCAGCTTGCTTGGCTTCTCTTGTAACCAGATCAAGTTTTTTGATTTTTGTAAGGCCGTCAACCAGAGCACCGATCTCCGGGCCAAACTTTTCATCAATTTCTGCCCGGGTGGCATCAGTATCTTCTATGGTATCGTGAAGTAATGCCGTTGCAATTGTAGCATCATCCAACTTGAGGTCAGTCAGAATGGCAGCTACTTCCAGAGGGTGAGAAAAAAAAGGGTCGCCCGAGGCCCGCTTCTGATGTCCGTGGGCCTGCATTGCATATACATATGCTTTATTTAAAAGATCCTCATTAGCCTGAGGATCATAACTAAGAACTCGTTCAACCAGTTCGTATTGCCGCATCATGCCTATTATATCCTCACAGCGGAATTACAATTGCCGAGAGGAAATCCGCCATGCATTATTATTATAAAAACTTGCACTCAGATATTAGCACCTTCGATCTGGAAATCAAAGAGATGCTAATAACTTTCCATACAAAATGCATATAAGGATCTGCATAAGACTAAACCAGTGCGCCTGGCTCTATCGTCCTCTTGAAGAAGCATTTGAAAGATCCGGCGGCGAAATGCTCTCAAGACCCCTTAGCAGATCTTCCTCAGTCATACGGTCTATAACAGCAGAATCATTGGAAGGGCTGTCCTGACCAATAGTAGGTCCTCTCGATTCAGACGTAAGTACCGGCACAGCTTCTGGCTCCGGCTCATCAACCTCAACATATTTTTGCATTGAGTGAATGAGGTCTTCTTTAACGTCTTCCGGATCAACAGTCTCGTCAGCAATCTCACGAAGCGCTACAACAGGGTTTTTATCATTGTCACGCTCTACCGTAATTGGTGAACCTGCGGAAATTGATCTTGCTCTGTGACTTGCCAACAATACAAGCTCAAAACGGTTTGTAACCTTATCTACGCAGTCCTCAACGGTAACGCGGGCCATGTGCAATCCTCATTCTGTCTGGAAATCAGCTCGCATTGTAATTAATGAAGCTTACTAAATCAATAGCTTTATACTGATTCCAGTACAAAAAAACATTAAACAATCCTTATTATCCCTCCACCGGCGCTTCTGACTGCTTTTTCAGCAGTTTTATTGAGCTCCATAGCCGTCTTCCCCAGAACAGGATGACGCCATTCCGGCAATATATCAACGAGAGGGCTCAAGACAAAAGGGCGTTTATGAGCCTGCGAATGAGGTATATTGAGATCACCACACCTCACGGCCAGGGGTGTCTGCGTCTTCACATCCCAGTTAAGCACCTGCTTGTTATAGGAAATTATATCCAGATCCAGTGTTCTGGCAGACCAAGGCCTTCCATAGCCTCTGCGACCGCTTTTTCGTTCAACCTGCTTAAGTTTCCTCAATAATGATAAAGGTGACAGAGCTGTATCCATAATCAGGACTGAATTCAAATATACACCCTGCCTGGAAGCCCCAAGTGCTATACTTTCATAAACAGGCGCAACTTGCTGTATCCTTATATTGTAGCCCTCAAGAGAAGATATCGAAAATTTGAGAAAGCTGCTGCTGCCCGAAGATAGCGGACCAAGATTTGAACCCAGAGCTATAATTGCACGTCCCATTTCAACTTTCCGAATCTTAAGGAACAGGATTTTTCCCAGTATTACCTTTGTAAAGTAAGTAAATGCAATTGAATTCTAACCCTAATCTAATCATTTCGTATTGTATGCAATCTTGAGAATTCTACGAAAATGTGTATAATTACTATGGTGCGACTTTGTGTACATACTATGCCACATTTCGATCAAATACATATTGTATCCGTTTAATTTTACAGGAATCAAAGATATTATAGAGTATTATTACATATCTTTGGGTGAATACTAAAGTATCCTTCAGGGTTGTTTTTCAATCCTGTTTGTTAATTCAGTTCAGTCCACCCTTAACAGGCAAGTGAGGCCCGAAAAATTCTGATTAAACCTTGAATACTACTACGCACAAGACAACATTATGTTGTCGTTAACTTACTTTAATGAACATAGTTTCTTTATAGGATAACCGTGTTCAACTATAAAATCGCCCGAATGGATGTCAGCGTTCAGTTGACATTATAAACGCAGTTTACTATTTTTCGTTTATGTATCAGAGTATTATGTGAAATCATCGTGTAATAACAAGCGCAGAGTTATAGATTTGCAGCTGTGCCCAACACTAACCAGCGCAATGAAAAGACAATAAATTTCAGTGACTTTATTTTTGACATAACAGTTTTGCAGTAGTATAAAAACTGATTACTCCAAGGATAAGGAAATTATCAATAGTAAAGCTGAAGTAATAGATAATTAAACGTTTTACTGTAGACAGATGATTTACGTATACTTAAAATAATTAAGGATGTTCAGATGATATTTTATAAGAGTGAAAGAATAGCACTATTTATTGATGGTGCAAATCTTTACGCTACAGCAAAATCGCTCGGTTTTGATATTGACTATAAAAGACTATTAAAAGTATTTCGTGACAGAGGGCAGCTTATCAGAGCATATTACTATACTGCCCTTGCCGAAGATCAGGAATATTCATCAATAAGACCTTTGATAGACTGGCTTGATTACAACGGCTATACTATGATCACCAAGCCGACTAAAGAATTCACTGATGCCTCCGGACGCCGCAAGGTTAAGGGAAATATGGATATTGAGCTTGCCGTTGATGCAATGGAACTCTCTGAACATCTTGATCACATTGTTTTGTTCTCTGGTGACGGTGACTTCAGATCACTGGTCGAAGCCCTTCAGCATAAAGGTAAACGTGTAAGCGTCGTCTCAACTTTACGCACACAACCTCCGATGGTTGCAGATGAACTTCGCAGACAGGCAGATTGTTTTATTGATATCAATACCCTGAAAGATCAGATCGGGCGCGATGATGCTGGTGGAACCGAAGTTACCCCTGGCGCTCCTGCCTATGGTGAATACAGTGACGAATATGAAGATGAGTATGACGACTACCCGCAGGATGCTTAGTAGTCTCTCGCTTTCTCATCTGATACTTACAAAAATTAGCCGGCTGGTTCTGGTATTATACAGCAGAACCTTAAGCATATGACGGGATAAGGGTATTGAACAAAATGCAGCTCTGCATTTGTTCTATATTTTTATTCCTGTGAATTAAAAGCCTCTCTTTATCCGCTCGGCAATAATACTTTTATTGCTCCCCCCTTCTACTTCTCCAGATCAGACAATTTGCAGTGAAAGATGCCATGCCTAATTATGGAGAGAGTGTCTTTACAAAATAAAATACGCCTAAGCGGAGAGGTAATAAACCACTCCAAACTTAAGCAAAAGGACTGTCAACGGTATATCAGCCACCGCCGCCACTGAACAAACGGTCAAAGAAGCTTTTTTCCTTTTGCGTCTCGCGCTTCTTTTTCTCACGCTCCAACTCCTCTTCCTGCAACTTACGCCTGACAGCATCAGCAATCTGATCATTGTCTTCTGTCACTTCAGTTGAGATTTCAGAGTTTTCTATCTTCTTCTTTTCATAACTGTACTGGATGCCAACCTGACTGCTATTACCCAATCCTGGAGACGTTACTGAATTCCCCTTTTTCTCAATAGAACCCAGATTTGTTAGCGCAGGTAGAGGTTGGCCATTTTTATCCAGCCTGCGCTGCTCGTTAGAATTACTTCTGACATCAAAGCCCTGTTGAGAAGACGAGTTGACACGCCTGCCCTGCTGTAACCTTTGCACAGGCACATTTGTAATTCTCTGATTAGGCGCAGAGCCTCCACCTGAGTTATTCCTGCCCTGCTCAGCCTGCTGCTGTAGCCTCCGGATCGTTTCAGGGTCGCGCTCTTCAAGCTTCTTCAGAGTATCAAAGTTCTTCTCTATTTCCTGTACAGCCAGCGTCTGACTAAGCTGCCCCATATCCACGCCAGGTGAAGAATTTAATACCTTTGAGAAAGGACCTGCGAAAACAAGACGAACCCCGGGGAGACTTCCCTTAACAGATTTATCTGACTCCAGCTTCCACTCGCTATCAAGACGCATTCCTGCTAGCTCAAACATGGCCGAAGCCCTGGCACGGGTTGATCCCGCAGAGAAGCTTACTTTATCAACATTCAAAGTACCCGATTTCACTGACACACGGGCACCTACATTCCTGATAGGAAATGACTGCCCTTTAAGTGATGACCAGAAGCTTCTCTCCAATGTCTTGTTATCAGCTTTCCCTCTGATATTTGCAATTACCCTGCTCAACGCATTTGGAGAGAAATTGAAAATCTCACCTTTGCGTACAGTAATGCGGCCACTTCCATTAAGCTCGGAAACCAGCCCGATGGGACTAAGCCCTTTTCCTGCCAGCTTCAGCGTGGCATTAGCCTGCCCTCTTGCAAGAGCCTGCCCTTGTCTGTTTCTGAAGAATTCAGCAAGATCAGCATCCTGCAAAGAGATAGATGCCTGCAGAGCAACAGGACCACCGTCAGAAGAAAGGCTTCCAGTAGCGGAAAAAGGACCGTTAAACAGCTGGCCGCGGAAACGCGTAAACGACAGCTTGCCATCTCTTAAAGTTGCTCTGAGCGTGCCGTCCTGCAAAGAAACTTTCTCTGCCAGTGTCATCTTGTCAAATTTCAGGTTCAGCCTTCCCTGCAATGACTGGAAATGAGACGTATCAAATGGACGGTTGGACCATCCGTTTTCCAGCTTGGCACCAGCTATAGCTGCAACCTTTTGCAGATCTGATGGTAACGCAGACGGTGTTAAATAAGAGAATAATGCAGGCAGGGAAGCTTCACTGACAGACCCCGTAAACTCAACCCTTACCGGTTTTGCCGCCCCATCGACTTCCCCTTCTCCAACGATTGACATACTTCCTATCTGACCACGCAGAGCTGTAATCTGATAAGCCTCCGCTTTTTTCACAAGCCCGGCAGAAAGATTCATTTTTTCCCCGGCATATCCGGCAGTATTCTCGATCCCTATAAGAGACAGCCCTGCAGCGGCATCGGAGGAACTCACTGTAACTTTTCCGTCCCCGCTACTAACGCCCTGCTTAAAGCTCAGGTCCCCCTTAAAACTGGCCTGCGTAGTTCCGGCATCAAGGCGGGCATGCGTATTGAGACCATTATTGGGAATACCGGTTGCCTGAATACTAAAGGTCCCCTGACCTGTCTCATCGGTACTCTCAAAACCTCTGGAACGGATCAACTGACTTATAAGAGCCGAGGATTTTGGATTAATCAATGTTCCCGACAAATCAAGCTGCTTGTTACCAAGGGTATTAATTGAACCCTCATGTCGCGCATTTATGGTAAGCTGACTTTTTGCAGCTGAACCGGCTATGCTGATATCAGTAGACGGCAAGCCACCCGACAGCATATTCAGTGTTATTGCGACTCTGAGTGGGCTCAGATCATTCAACAAGCGCTCATTTTCAACAAAACTGTTGGGAAACTCTACCTGCCTTGCAAGACTTTGCAGCGCCTGAGAAGAATCTGCCTCCAGAGAAAAACGGATATTCCCTTCAGGGTTCTTGTTAAGATTTTTGATTTGCCCACGACCTGAGATACGTAACCCATCGTCAGCAATCATCTTAAATGATTTCAATGCAAACAAGCCGCTATTCAGTCGTCCATCAATAAGAATATCCCGGCCCGACAGTTTCGGCATATGCATTTTACCAATGCGGATCTTTACGCGCCCCTGCAGACTGGTAAGACTGCCGATTATAGATTTATCCTGTTCAGCATCCGGTCCTGATGAAAGCTGCCCTCCATCTTCTTCACTGGAGAAGGAATCCACTATCAGCTTTTTTAATGTTGTATCTTTACTCACAACATCACGCAGATCGACTTTATCGCTATCAAGTTCCAGGATAAATTCTTTACGTGCTGTATAATCATATTTAAACAGGCCGGAAATTCCGGCACCATTCAAGTCTCCCCGCAGCTCGGTTATCTGAAAACTCTCGGGAGAGTAGCTTACATTGCCCTTAAGAAAATAGGGATTAGTTGCAAATACATTTTTCTTTTTGTCTTTTGCATTAATCCAGTGCGTCAGCGCACCAAGACTGATACCTTTAATACTAACCGGCCCGGAAAATGAAAGCTTGTCTCCGGCAGGAACCAGATCTCCATTCAGATCAATATGATTTCTCCCCGGAAGCTGAACTGAAAGCCTGGCAATACGAAAACGATCAAGATTTTTGGTCAGATGCAATTCAAAACTGCCAAGCTGAGAACCGCCAAGTTTGGCATCCGCCACCTCAGCATTAATAGCTGCCCGGGTAACAGTACTTCCCATATTCTGCAGAGCACTGACAAAGAGCTGAAAAGCAGATCCGACACTATCCTGATCAAGGCTTTCAACTTCATCACTATCCGCTTTATCCCCTGTACTTACTCCAAACATCTGATCCAGATCGAGCCATGTAGCTTTTAGTCTGGCATTAACATTAAAACCGTTATTCCAGTCCAGGATAGCCTTACCGTTCAGACTTTGAGGCCGACGCCTGTCGTCTACTGAAATAGCAAGATTATTCAGCTCAACACGCTTAAGATTTGCAGTAACCGCAGAATTAATATTGATTACAGGTCCTTCAATCTCTCTTGCTTCAGTTTTCTCTCCGATTATGCGAATGCTGGATTGTTCTTTTTCTTTCAGCATTGAAAGTAGCGTAACAGGTACCTGCCCAACCAGCTTGCCTTTAAAGGATGGAATACTGCTGAAACCATGAAGATCGCCCACAGTCACATAACGACTGCCAGTTCCCAAAACATCAAGAGTCGAGTTAACTTTCAACACCCCGAAGTCATCCTGCTTACTCGTATTAAATACAAGTTTGCGCTCTTCACCCTGATAAGACAAATTCCCTGCAAAACGGTATGGCCCCTTCAGGGATTCCGCTGCGAGTTGTCCAGTTACATTATCTACAGTTAAAGGTGTTTTGCTTCCCGATTGATAAATCGAGATTTTACCGCGTGTAATATTTACAGAATCAAAAGAGACATCGCCGGGAATATAAATAGAATCGATTCCCTCAGTGCGCCCGAGATCTCGCCAGTTAGCACGGCCACTCTTGTCGAAACGCAGGTAAATATGAGGATTAGCCAGTTCCAGCTTTTTAACCTTGATGTTTCCCTGAAGCAAAGGAGGAATAGCAAGCCACAATTTAAATGAATTTACCCTGGCAAACAGCTCTTTTCTGGCATTCAGCCTGGCTTCGTAACCTGTAGCCCTGTTCTTATCCAGAATGGTAACTTTCTGGAACTCCAGATAGGGAGCGGGCAACAGTTTAAGCTTTACATTGCCCTGAACTTTAACTTCACGACCAATGACCCTGGAAGCCTGATCCTCGAAGACATCGCGGTATTCATTCCATTCAATGTAATTCGGAGCAATATACAAAGCTCCAAACAACATAACGATACAAGCTGTTATTGTTAAGAAAAATGAATTCACGGCAAAATCGTCCCTTAGGTAGAATAAAGCAGCGTGATATCAGGGTATAATAGCCTCAACCCTTTAATCTTGCTGTTCATTTTCACGCACCCACTACTATAACCAATGCTGATATATAGCATCAAATGCGGCAATGTGGGTAATTATTCAACCAATATGCTTTAAATTTTAGTTCTAATGCCCGGATTTTTATAATAAGTCGGGCCATATCAGTCGAACTGATTATTTAAGGGTACAATGCGCCCAAGCAATGCCGATATTGTGGCAATTTCGATACTGTTTCATCTGGTGTCCGATATTCGGGTACCATGGTCCGGATTTTCTCCGTATTGAAAGAAAATTATGATGTATTCTGCTCTTAAATTGCCTTATTTCCATTTCAATACCAAACGAGTGGGTCTGTTAACACATATAGTATATTTAAAAGGCTGACCTTTTCAGACTTGATAGCAGCAAATTACATCGTAAAATGAATAAAAAAGATAATGATATCAATGTTACAGATCCTGATTCTCAGGGAGAAGGTCAATCCTCTAGACAACTTTCCTCCACTCAGAAAATTATAGCATTAGGACGGGAAGGCTTAGAACTGGTTACCCGGTCTTTTCTGAACAGGGTAAGACCTAATCTCCTGAACTTCATACAGGAAAAACAACTCCTTATCTGGCTTCTATCATTTCTTATAGGAATCGGTGTTGCCTATGCAGGTATTCTGTTCCGCCTGGCTATTGGCGGATGGCAATATATATGGCTGGGAACCACCAGTGAAAAAATCCTGGCCTCAGCAAATACACTGCCCTGGTGGGTGCTGCTACTTGCGCCTACAGTCGGTGGATTGCTTGTTGGGCTGTACCTGACAAGATGCCTGTCCTCCCAAAGAGTCTTCGGTGTAGCAGACGTTATTGAAAGCCGGGCATTAAGATCCTGCCGGATTCCGCTAAAAGACGGCCTTTGGAGTGCTTTTATTTCAAGTTTATCATTGGGATGTGGAGCAAGCGCCGGCAGAGAGGGCCCCGTAGTCCATCTTGGCGCTACCATAGCCTCATACCTGGAAGATGCTTTTCAGCTATCCAGTAGCGCCAGACGTACATTACTGGCATGTGGAGTTGCCGCCGCTGTATCTTCCTCATTTAATGCCCCTATTGCTGGCGTACTGTTTGCTCACGAGCTTATTCTTACACATTACGCCATCAGGGCATTTGTACCCATTGTTATATCCAGTGTTTTTGCAACTATTATTGCCCGCATTCACCTCGGTGATTATCCGGCATTTATAATTCCGGATTACAGCATTTCTTCCTATTGGGAATTTCCTGCATTTGCTTTGCTCGGGCTCACATGTGCCGCAGTAGCCATAATATTTCAGTTTTCACTTATTTTTACAGATAAAGTAGCCAGAAACATTGAAATACCACTATGGATTCGCCCTGCTATAGGAGGGCTTATGCTTGGGTCAATGGCAATGTTTTTCCCTCAGATCCTCGGCGTAGGTTACGATTCTACTGATGCCGCTCTCAGCCAGAAACTATCCCTGAGCCTGCTGCTCACACTATTAGTATTAAAAACGGCAGCAACATCCATAACACTGGCCAGCCGATTTGGAGGAGGTGTTTTTTCTCCCTCTCTATACATTGGCGCCATGACAGGAGGAGCCTTTGGACTGATCGCCGCAAGCGTCTTCCCGGAAATTTCATCAAGCAATGGTTTATACGCAATTATTGGTATGGGAGCTGTTGCAGCCGCTATCCTCGGCGCTCCTATATCCACGACAGTTATTGCCTTTGAGCTGACAAATGAAACTGACGTTACTATAGCCCTGCTGCTGGCGGTATCAATTTCCACCGCACTTCATCAGGCAACCCACGGAATGAGCTTTTTTCACTGGCAACTCAATAACAGAGGTATTTTCCTGCAGGATGGCGAACATCGGTATTTTGCAAAAAGTCTGTTTATTAAAGACTTCATGACCCCTGCAGAAGAAGGAGAAATCGTTGACTTTGAACCGGCAAAACATCCATGGCTTACTCAAAACCAGTCTGTAGAAGAGGCACTGAAGGCTTTTGACAAGCATGGCTGCCATCGCATTGCAGTTATTGATGAAAGAGATCGGGCAAAAGTTATTGGCTGGGCAGATCACTGGGCTGCACTTGAAGAATTAAACAAGCGCCTTGTAGCAACCCATGTAGAAGAACACAGGTAAATAAAAAGCACATACCAAGTATTTTAGTAAAAGTTTTGAACATGCACATTATTTGTTCACGACAAAATGTCTCAACTACCTTTTGATTAGTTCGAAATCATTGATTTTATCAAAAATCTCTGGTAATTTCAAAATCAGAGACTGTAAAGAATTCGGGTCTGGGATGGTGAGCTGAGTAAATTGCCTACTCGCGCAAGGAAAACCAACCCAGACCCGCTTCTTTTAAGGATCACCATTATAACAAAAGTACCGATAAGCAGTGTTGCCGCATCTACACCTCATACGCCTATCAATTTTGTTTTGTTATGATGTCCTCTCCAGAACAAAAATCCAATATATTAAAACATTCGCTGAGAAATATCAGAACCGAAATCAAATGGTTATTATGTAAACTCTTCAAATTAACTTTCGAAATCACATAATATTCAATCTAAAATGGTATATCTGTTATTTCGTTGTCGAAGGTTCAGTATCTAACTTTGATAAATAAATGTAAAGCGTTTTCTGCTGATTTATATATTTTTTTAAATTATATCTATACTACTGTATTTCTTACATAATAAAAAATATACAGCATGATACTAAGAACTATTTGCAATAAAATTCTGTACTTACTTGAACAATTCTACATTATGTGGATGAATATCAGCAGTATGTTAATCACTGCATTCCTCTTGTGCAATTACTGTTATACTGAATTATAATATGTGCGAATCAGAGTAGAGTTCTTGCTTTTATTTCCAGCATAATAATTGGTGAGTAGCATGGGAGAACTCCTTCACGTGGAGTTTGCAGTCGAATGAATCAACCTGCCGAAAATACATCGCTGTCAGCACAGGCTATGGCGTCAGCTCCATATCTTGAAGGCCTTAATGATGAGCAGCGTGAAGCGGTTGAAACCCTGTCAGGCCCTCTGCTTGTACTGGCTGGAGCTGGCACCGGAAAAACACGGGTACTAACAACACGCATAGGCCATATTCTGGCAACCGGCAGTGCTAACCCTCATGAAATTCTGGCAGTAACCTTCACCAACAAAGCCGCCCGTGAAATGAAACACCGTATCGGCCAGCTTGTAGGCAACGCTGTTGAGGGTATGACCTGGCTTGGCACATTTCATTCGATCGGTGTCAAAATTTTACGCAGACATGCTGAACTGGCAGGACTGAAATCAAATTTTACTATTATTGATACAGATGATCAGATCCGGCTGCTAAAACAACTTATCAAAGCAGAAAATATAGATGAGAAGAGATGGACTGCCCGCCACCTTGCTTCATTAATTGATAACTGGAAAAACCGCGGCCTTGGCCCTGATCAGGTTCCGCAGGATGACGCCTTTGTATTTGCAGATGGTCGTGGCGGTGAACTTTATCACGCCTACCAGAAAAGATTAAAAGAGCTGAATGCCGTTGACTTCGGTGACTTGCTTCTGGAATGCCTCAGACTTTTTCAAAAGCATAAAGATGTCCTCGCACAATACCAGAAACGCTTTTCATATATTCTGGTAGACGAGTATCAGGATACCAATGTCGCCCAGTATCTATGGCTGCGACTACTTGCACTGGGAAGCAAAAATGTCTGCTGTGTTGGAGATGATGACCAGTCCATCTACGGTTGGCGTGGAGCAGAAGTCGATAATATTTTAAAATTTGAGCGGGATTTTCATGGCGCGAAAGTAATCAGGCTTGAGCAGAATTACCGCTCAACAGGACATATACTCGGTGCAGCCTCAAAACTGATATCCCATAATGAAGACCGGCTTGGAAAAACATTATATTCAAACAGCGGTGACGGTGAAAAAGTAGCTGTACAGGGTGTCTGGGATGATGAGCAGGAAGCCCGCCTTGTTGGCGAAGACATAGAACAACTTCAGAGAATTGGTTATAACCTGAATGATATAGCTATTCTGGTCCGGGCAAGTTTTCAGATGCGTGCCTTCGAGGATCGTTTTGTAACTCTTGGTCTTAATTACAGGGTCATTGGCGGCCCGCGCTTCTACGAACGTCAGGAAATCAAGGACGCCATTGCCTATCTGGATATTGTTGTTAACCCGGATAATGATCTCAAGTTTGAACGCATCATCAATGTACCTAAAAGAGGGCTTGGGGATGCAACTGTTAAGCTTATTCATGAACATGCACGTGCACGATCCATTTCACTTATGCACGCAACAAGAGAACTGATCCAGACAGAGGAACTAAAGCCAAAACCGCGCAACACTCTGACGTCAGTGGTTGCAATGTTTGATCGCTGGCGCGGACAGGTGGAACAGCTTCCACATACAGAACTGTCTGAAATTATTCTTGATGAGTCCGGCTATACAGAAATGTGGCAAAAAGATAAGTCACCTCAATCCCATTCGCGGCTTGAGAACCTTAAGGAACTTATCCGCTTTATGAGCGAGTTTGAAAACCTTGCCGGATTTCTTGAACATGTATCACTGGTTATGGATACAGAAACCGAAAGTGACGAAGATAAAGTCAGCCTGATGACACTGCACTCTGCCAAGGGACTGGAATTCAAATCTGTCTTCCTGCCTGGATGGGAAGAAGGGCTGTTTCCTCACCAGAGAAATCTGGACGAATCAGGAAATACCGGACTGCAGGAAGAAAGACGCCTGGCCTATGTCGGGATTACCAGAGCAAGGGAACGAGCTAAAATTACCTTCACGCAAAACAGACGTGTTCATGGCCTGTGGCAATCCGCCATTCCATCGAGATTTATTGATGAACTCCCGCATGATCATGCTGAAGCAAAAACCGATAGCGGCTATTCAGGGAACTATATGCGCGGCTCAGGGCGGGAAAGTTATAACCATTCCAACTCTGGCTTTTCAGAACGAAGGCAAACTCCAAATCAATATTACGGCAATAAATCAAATAGTTACCGAAAGAAACCCGTTACTATTGAAGCAAAAGCCAGCTCTTCAACTACGAAGGCTGTATCTGAATATACCAAGGGAGAGAGAGTTTTTCATATAAAGTTCGGATATGGAAGCATTTCCCAGATAGATGGAAACAAACTGATTGTCGAGTTTGAAAAAGCCGGACAAAAGCATGTATTAGACTCTTTTGTCGAAAAGACTTAATTTTATTCGGGATACTTCCAAAATAGTGTCTTAATTCATATTTATAAAGAAGATGCTGGATGGATATAATTATGAGACTGCTTTACCCGACTTTCAACAGATGAACACTGTTGAGGACGATGTCTTGTGGTATCTGTCCCAACACACCCTGATATCAGCAACCTACTTGAGCCTAAATGCGGTCTTATGATGAACAATAGTATAACAACAGATATTTCTGACCAGGTTAACCAGATCGAAGATGAACTGGAAGAAGTACGTGAGCCTGCCGCTGTCTCGACTACAAAGCCGGAGCGCTTCATTCCTGTTACCCGTTTTGCTCTGATGGATCGTATCAGAAATCCGGAAGCCTGGCCTGCGGAAATCTATGAAGATGTAATGGCCACTCTTGATAATCTGGCAAACTGGCGCCACCAGGTTTATGCCAGAAGGCTCGCGGCAGTTATGGAATCATATATTCCTTTCAGCCCGGATCGCGACACTATTAATGTTACTGAGCTGTCTGAAGCACAGCTTATGGATAAGAGACAGGACCTTATGGAACGCATGACAGTGATTCTGGAACGTGCAAACTATGAGGAAATATCTGATGATGAACTGGACGCCTATTTCACAGCGCAGGGGCCTTATGGCCTGAACCTGAAGGTGGACATGTCAGAATATGACGAGTCACTGGTCTATTATCGCGGTTCTGATGAACAAAAGCAGGAAAAGCGGGACTGGAGACGGTTATATCTGACAAAATATACGGAAGTCATTCCGATTTTTCAGAGATTGTTCCTCGTTCTCAAATTGAAGCCTGAACACCTCCGCATCAAAGAAATAATGGAAAAAGACGGTGTGGATGAGAAAAAGGCCGAGAAACGACTTAAAAAATACAGGAAGAACCTTCCTGAGGGTATCAGTTCGGATCATGTTTATCTGAAGACATTTAAAAATATTCCGCAATCCGATCTTGAGATGCTGTTCCCGAACACTAAAGTGGAATTCAAGCTTTTTGATAAAATCAAATTCTGGGTTTCTGCTGGTGGCGGTACGATAAGCGGGCTGGTTGGTGCTGTAATCAAGATTCTCGGCTCGGCTGTCAGTCCGATTACTCTGCTGATCGCAATTGGCGGTTTTGGCGGGGTTATGGTTCGTCAGGTGACAAGCTTCTTTAACCAGCGCAACCGTTACATGATGGTCCTTGCACAGAACCTTTATTTTCACAGTCTCGCAAATAACAGAGGCGCACTTACTCTTCTTCTCGACCGTGCTGAAGAAGAAGACATCAAAGAAGAGATTCTACTGTATTCCTACCTTGTTCATAATACTGTTGCGCTGCATGAACGTGTTGAGGCTCAGGGAGAGATAGAGGAATATCTCAATGGAGAGTTCGGCATAACTATCGAATTTGATTTCGAGGATGCACTTGAACGCCTTGTCGAGGATGGATTGGTTGAAACCGATGCTCAGGGAACAATTAAAGCTGTGCCTCCTGCCCGGTGCCGCGAGATTCTTACTGACAAGTGGAATGGAGTTCTGGTAGCTAAGGAGCAACCAACACAAAACTCCAATGCAGCATAGTTAGGTCTGAACCTCGTGACATCTACATATAAACTGACCGTTATTGTCGACAAAAGGGATGTCGAGCATGCCAGTACTCTTATTGAGGAATTGCTCGACGCTACCGCAATCAGTCTGAAAGAAGTTCATGAGGGCTCCGAAAACTGGACTGTTGAAGGCTATTTCCTTACAGAACCTCCACGTGAAATAGCACTTAATATCCTTGATGCATTGCAGAATTCCACAAGACAGAACACTGATAGTCTGGTGATTGAGGAACTGCCGGAAGAAGACTGGGTATCAAAGGTTCAAAGTAACCTGTCTCCTGTTTCAGCCGGGGACTTCGTCATTCATGGCAGCCACGATACTGCTAAATTTGTTGGTAAAAAGCTGGCAATCGAAGTTGATGCCGGACAGGCATTCGGTACCGCCCATCACGGAACGACGAAAGGTTGTCTGCTGGCACTGCAAAGGGTCATGAAGCGACAACAGTTTCATAATATCCTTGATCTGGGCACAGGAAGTGGGGTGCTGGCCATTGCCGCCGCTAAACTTCAGAAATCCGCCTATATTACTGCAAGCGACATTGACCCGATTTCTGTCAGGGTCGCCAGAGAGAACTGTGTAAATAACAATGTCGGCCACCTTGTTGAGACATTATGTGCACCTGGCCTGCATCACTCCGCACTACAAGCTCAAATGCCATATGACCTTCTTGTTGCAAATATTCTCGCCGGACCACTGATTAAAATGGCGCCTGATCTCTCTCAGGCTGTAATATCCAATAGCTACCTTATCCTTTCAGGTTTATTAAGAACACAATCC
>JBOEGA010000057.1:0-11835 GCA_050633205.1 Methyloligellaceae bacterium
TCATTGGCGAACATCGTGCCTATGAAATACTGGTCAATAGAAGACGTTTCTTTTTTCCTGACGGTTTTAGAATGCGCAACAACAGTCTGGAAAACATTTACATACCCCTTGAATTCTCAACTGCTGCCTTCCGTTTTGGGCACAGTCAGGTAAGTAACCGTTATCAGATCAGGCGGGGCGTCTTCAGTAACATTCTGAGTATCGCTGTGCAGGCGCACAAACCCCTAAAGAGAAAGTTTATTGTCGATTGGAAATATTTCTTTCCCATCAATGAACATATAAGGGGGATGAACATGGCCAGAAAAATTGATACTAAAATTGTCAGCTCACTCTACAGGCTCGGACATTCAGGAGCAGTCGTTGGAGAGAGAATTAATTCTTTGCCCCTTCGAAATTTGGTTCGCGGCAGAGTAATGCGTATTCCTTCCGGCCAGTACGTTGCTTCACAAATGTTGCCGAAAATAATAACGGGCAATCGCTTCTTATCAACGGGTAGCTATCATCATAACAATCTCTGGCAAGCCGGTATGGTTGCGCCTGGAAGAAGAGTTCAGGCAATACTCGGCCATGCCGAAACGCCCCTCTGGTATTATATCCTGCAGGAAGCAGAAAACTATGGACTTCCCTGGCAATCATCAGGCAGGCCACGCAGGTTTTCACGCCGGATAAACCATCGTTACGAGGGGCGGGACCACAGATATCAAAGCCATAAACAGGGATACACACTGGGCCCGGTCGGTGGAACAATAGTAGGTGAAGTATTGGTCGGACTGATGGAGCACTATGACAGAAAATCAGGTCACAAGGGCCTGAAATACAGACCCGAAATAAAAGCCGGATCAGGGCATAGCTACACCCCACTTTCTCTGACATATATGAGAAACGGGCGCATCAAACGATACCGCTATATGATGCGGAACCTGCTGATAGATAGCGGCCTGGCCAGTTTACCGGGGAGAAGGTAGGTGTATGATTGCCTGCATATGCATCACGCTGCCATCTTCCCTCTGGTCTGGAGGCTAAGAGAATATGGCAGGATAGACTATGAACCCGGGTTATGTTTTACCTGCAACAATAAACACAGACTTACCTTTTTCTGATTGCCAGAGGTGATCGATTTTGAAACCGGGTTTCTCCAGGTTTTTTATAAGGTCACCCTTTGTAAAGATGTTGAGAAGTGGCAGGAAACCAAAGAATTGCCCAGCCGGAGCAATGTATTTAATAAAGCGCATATTATCGCCCATGCAAAAAGTATTGCTGATAAACAGACCGCCTGGTTTCAGGAGTTGGTAAACCTTTCTGATCGTTGCTTTTTCATCTTTAAGCAGGTGAAGTATGCTCATGCCCATTATGATATCATAGGATTCATCTGGAGCATTAAACTCGTCTATTGATGATTGTTGGAAGGTGACGTTCTGAATATTGCTTTCTACGGCTTTTTCCCGTGCGATTTTCAACATTTCAGACGAGAAGTCAGTAGCCAGAATATGCTTTGCAAGAGGTGCCAGACGTATGGCGGTGGAGCCTGTGCCGCAGCCAAACTCCATGACTTCCATATCTGGTGTCAGGTGGCTTTCAATGGTTTTTACTTTCTGTTCATATGCGTCCGGATCTGACAAGGAAGATTTGGCATATCTTTTTGATATTTTATCCCAGAACTTGTGATGTTTTGGCATGGATTTCGCCCGTGCTTGTTAATGTTGTTTTTCAGATGGTGGCACAGGAGATGGAATTCAATGGGCAGAGGGATAGCGAAGCAGGGCAGTTAAGCAGGATCGCATCTACTGGATACAACCCCGCTGATTGGCTATGAAGTAATATTCACCTTAAGGTATCTTGCTGCCTGGCTTGCCAACCCGTTTCCAGATTCCGTCAGCCGTAAACACCACTTTTTCCCCATGACGGATCTCCCCCTGCATAAACACAAGCGAGGAAGTAACTTTAACTGCTTTCGAGTGCAGGGTAACGAAGCTTCCCAAAGGTGCTGCTGAAACAAAGTGAGAGTTCAACTGGATCGTAACCACCGATGATCTGTCAGCAGCTATAAAGGCATGGCCACCCATAAAATGATCAATAAACGTCATCATGACACCACCATGAATAGCGCCCACAGGATTCTTGTGTTTGTCTTTCAGAAGTAACCCAAACTCGGGGTGAGAACCTTCCAGCCGGCGGTACCAGACATCACCCTCCATCGATGGCATGCCGTCTCGTTCAATAACTTCCCAGCCTTCAGCTTTCAGTTCTTCCGGGCTCATGAGCCTTACTCCTTATACATTTTTCTTTTTCTTATCGTATTCAGCGCAACACGCCCCTGAAATCTTGCAATGCATATTTCCCACACACAGCAGTCCGATAAATTCTTGATATATGAAGCTACTACAAGCTCTCATACAAAAAAAACAAAAAACTTATCCTTCATTCTCAAACATCTCCATAAGCTCTTGCATTTAAAGAATGGTAGAGAGGCTGTAAGTGTTGGGGTGGAAGGGGTGTATCCGGGATTCAGAGCTAGCCCCTGCCGATGCTTACTGTTCCATCTGATTTTATTTACATGAAATAGTAAAACATAAAAGCATCAGAGCCAGATATATGCTTCTGTTCCTTGTATGTAAGTATAGACTATAGTCTAAATCAATGTGAACACTACATTTTATATATGAAGCTCATCTATACAACCTGAAATAATCTCTTTTCTTCTTGAACTTCTATGATAGTATTTCAATCCTTGTAATATATTCAATGTACAAAGAGTTTGCCTCGGCAAAAGTATCAAAGCACTTTGTATGTAGAATCTTGCATCTGAGACGACAATGGGGGGACAGGCCTGGAGAACCATTCGGGCCTGCTTGAACTTTAATCTTGATCTTAAAGGGAGGGCGTAACTATGCGTCGGATTATTACTATCGCAGCTGCTGCAACAGCGCTGTTAACATCAGCCATATCCGCACAGGCAGGCATTGCAGATTGCGACAAAGGCGAACTGGTCATCAAGTTCAGTCACGTAACCAATACTGATAAACACCCGAAAGGGATTGCAGCATCTTTGCTCGAAAAACGCGTAAATGAGGAAATGAACGGCAAAGCCTGCATGATCGTGTTTCCAAACTCTGTGCTTTATAACGACAACAAAGTGTTGGAAGCAATGTTAAATGGTGACGTTCACCTGGCAGCACCATCCTTGTCAAAATTCGAAAAATTCACAAAAAAATTCCGGGTTTTTGACCTTCCATTCCTTTTCAGGGACATCAAGGCAGTTGAGAAATTCCAGCACTCGGAAGATGGCCAGAAGCTTAAAAATGCAATGGTCAAAAGGGGGCTGAAAGGTCTTGTATTCTGGCACAATGGCATGAAACAGCTTTCTGCCAGCAAACCCCTTGTAAAGCCGGAAGACGCTAAAGGTCTTAAATTCCGTGTGCAGGCCTCAGACGTACTGGTTGCGCAGTTCCAGCAGCTTGGTGCCAACCCGCAGAAGATGGCCTTCAGTGAAGTGTATGGCGCATTGCAGCGTGGCACGGTTCAGGGACAGGAAAACACATGGTCCAATATCTACGGCAAGAAATTCTTCGAAGTTCAGGACGGTGTAACTGAAACCAATCACGGCATCCTTGATTATCTGGTTGTGACATCTGCCAAATGGTGGGACGGCCTGAAGCCTGAAATTCGCGACCAGCTTACAAAAATTCTGGCTGAAGTGACTGAGACTCGTAATAAGGAATCCATTGCAGTTAATCAGACTAATAAAGGGTTGATTGAAAAAGCTTATGCAGAAGGTGGAAAAAAGAAAATCCGTCAACTCTCGGATGCCGAACGGGCTGCCTGGGTTAAGGCTTTAAGACCAGTCTGGAAGAAATTCGAAAAAGATATCGGCAAGGATGTAATCTCCGCGGCTGAAGCTTCCAATAAATAAAATACAGGCCATAAACCGAAACGCAGGCTTTTGTCTGCGTTTCGGTCATTGGGGAAATTGCCTTACCGGGAGGGAGCCCACATGAATAATAATAAGGGCACTGCATTCGGCCGATATACCGACGAACTTGAAGAAACGCTTATTGCCATCATTCTGGCAGCCATGACAATCCTGACATTCTCAAATGTAGTGGCGCGTTATATACTGAACAGTAATATCCTCTGGGCACTGGAAGTGACTAAAATACTGTTCGCATGGCTCGTGCTTCTGGGCGCGTCCTACGGAGTAAAAAAATCCATCCACATTGGCGTTGATATCCTCGTCAAATCAGTACCACCGGCAGTTCAGCGCATATTCAACCTGATGGCTGTAACAGCCTGTCTGGTATTCTGTGCAATTCTGCTGAAAGGCTCATGGGAATACTGGGTTCCTTATGTAACCGACAGAGCCTGGCTGGAAACCGAAGACATCCCCATGCCGGAGTATCTGCAATTCCTCTCCACCTGGATGAACGGAGGAGAGAGATACGAAAAAGTTCCCGTCATGATCCCCTATCTCATATTGCCAATAGGAACAGCGTTACTTCTCTTTCGATACCTGCAGGCCGCATGGCAGATCATAACCGGAGAACGCGAAATGATCATTGCCAGTCATGAAGCTGAAGATATGATGGAAGAGCTGGAAAAAGCTGATCCGGTAATCTCAGGGAAGGAGAAATCATAATGGGTGTTATCTTCCTCTTTGTCATGGTCATCGGCTTTATGCTTATTGGCGTTCCGATTGCCATATCTCTGGGCCTGTCCAGTGTCATCTTCCTGATGATGTTTTCCAATGCATCTCACGCCTCTATTGCACAACAGCTCTTTGAAGCATTTCACGGTCACTACACACTTCTTGCAATTCCGTTTTTCGTTCTGGCATCCACTTTCATGTCCACAGGCGGCGTCGCCAAACGCATAATCCGCTTCGCCATTGCCTGTGTCGGGCATATTCGCGGCGGACTGGCGATTGCATCCGTATTTGCCTGTATGATGTTCGCAGCCCTGTCCGGATCATCTCCCGCAACGGTGGTTGCTATCGGTTCTCTGGTCATCGCAGCTATGGTGCAGGTCGGATATACCAAAGAGTTCGCAGCAGGTGTTATCTGTAATGCCGGAACTCTGGGAATCCTCATTCCGCCATCAATCGTAATGGTTGTGTATGCAGCCGCAACAGATGTATCTCCCGGACGCATGTTCCTTGCCGGGGTAATTCCCGGATTGCTTGCGGGCCTTATGCTGATGGTTGGTATCTATGTCGTTGCCAGATATAAAAACCTCCCGTCCCAGCCCTGGGCAGGAGCGCGTGAAATAATATCTTCCGCTATGAGTGCCATATGGGGGCTTCTGCTTATCGTCATTATCCTCGGTGGTATCTATACCGGAGCTTTCACACCAACAGAAGCTGCAGCGGTATCCGCAGTATATGCGTTCATTATTGCGAACTTCGTCTATCGCGATATGGGCCCGTTTGCACAACCAGGCAAAAGAGGTCTCTGGCTGATATGGAGAACAATCTCCGTAATCTGGCACCCCGACACCAAAAAATCCCTGTTTGAAGCGGGGAAGCTGACAATCATGCTTATGTTCATCATCGCCAACGCGTTGATCCTGAAACATGTGCTGACTGAAGAAAGTATCCCTCAGCTTGTGACGGATGCTATTCTGGCATGGGGCTTCGGACCGGTTATGTTTCTTATACTGGTTAACGTAATATTGCTGATAGGCGGCCAGTTTATGGAACCCTCAGGCCTGCTCCTGATCGTTGCTCCACTGGTATTCCCCATAGCAATCAAGATGGGCATTGACCCCATCCACCTTGGAATCATCATGGTCGTAAATATGGAAATCGGCATGATAACTCCACCCGTCGGGTTAAACCTGTTCGTAACAGCCGGCGTCGCAAAAATGTCTGTAACCGACGTTGTAAAAGCGGCGGCACCATGGGTAAGCATAATGTTCGTATTCCTGATCATTATCACCTATGTACCATCTATTTCGACAGTGCTGTTTACCTGGCTGATGGGGCCCGAGCCCATAATAAAATAGGCACATAACGACAAATAAAGCCCGGAATATTAGCTCTTGTTCCGGGCTTTATTATATTCATCAGAAAAGCTGAGGATTGATGCACTGAAGAAATAGGGAACTCTCCCTGTTCACACACCCCCCGGCAACGGCTCACGCTGGTTAACCCACACAACATAGAGCACAGACACAAGCCCCAGAAATGAAAAGAAAAGCATAATCCCTAAAAGCTCATAAGCTCCATGTGCCGGTGTCAATGCAGCCGTTGTAATTGTTGTAATAATGGCCCCAAGCCCAACCTGCAATGCTCCCATCAGACCGGAAGCACTGCCCGCCAGTCCGGGCCTGACAGACATAACCCCAACACTGCAACCGGGCCTCGTTAAACCATTACCGAGCCCGACAAACATGGTTGCCCCGAACAGGGAAATGACATTGACATATCCGCAAAGCAGTAACACCAGCCCCGCAACCAGTCCAAAACAGGCAGCAAGTCGGCCGTAAATAATGATGGTTGTCAGATCATGGTTCGACGAAAACCTGCCGGACAGATAACTCCCGATAAAATAACCGATGGAGATCGTTCCAAGATAAAAGCCAAGCTCCGAGGTCGGCATGGCAAATAGCGTTTTCGTCACAAATGGCGCTCCCGCCAGAAAGGCATAGAACGCCCCCACCGACAGGGAAATACATAAAGAATACCCCCAGAAACGTCGCGACTGAAAGAGTACCGGATAATCCTTAAACTGCTTGTAAAATGTCTCCGATGGCGTCTCGTTTGTCTCCCCCATATCAAACCAGCATACAACAAACAGAAGCGTTCCAAGCCCTGCAAATACGGCAAAACTTCCCCGCCACCCGACCACCTCATCAATAACACCACCAATCATAGGTCCGGTCATAGGTGCAATCGCAATTGCCATGCTCACATAACCCATCAGGCTGGCAGATTCCTGTGCGGGCCTCGTATCCCTGATAACAGCAGGTGCAAGCACTGCCCCCGCGATAATTGTCCCCTGCAACACCCTGAAAAACAGAAACACCCAGATATTGCTTGCGACCAGACATCCAAGCGAAGCCAGAACAAAAACAGCAAGACACCCCAGCATAACCGGCCGCCTGCCATACCTGTCAGACAAAGGCCCCACAATCAGCTGCACCACCGCAGTAACAAGAAGATACCCCGATATCGACCACGTAATAACCGCATACTCAACCCCAAAAGCCTCAGCCATATGCGCCAGCGAAGGCAAAAACATATTCAGCGACAACAGCGCCAGAGAAGTAAGCAGGATCAGCGTAAACATACCAGGTGGAGAAGAAGCGTGGGATTTCATTGTATACTCTTTGTGTAATAAATTGGGGGAGGCTGATATGGACTATGTGCCCGGGCGATACTCTGGGCAAAGAGCGTCTCTCTATTCTTGAGTCTCCATCCACCATTCGTGCATGGCATGGAACATTTTAGTCAGGGCAACAGCGCGTTTGGTGGCTGTATATTCCACCCGTGGCGGTACTTCAGCATATACTTTACGTTCCACCAGTCCATCCTTTTCCAGAGACCGTAATTGATTGGTCAGCATGGTCTGGGTGACCCCGTCAATCATACGCCGCAGCTCATTAAAGCGCTTGGTTCCACGAAAGATTAGAATTTGTAAAATTATTAATTTCCACTTGCCTCCTATCAGCTTTGCAATGTCTGGCATCGGGCAAAGCTCTGTTTGTTCAATAGGTTGAGTAGGGTCTTTACTGGATGATTGTTTGATCGACATTGCCGTAAAAGCTCCATTAGTATCATTTTCAGTACTATATACGAAAAATCTGCCTTCTTGCCTAATCATACTGTTCAACTTACGTTTTGACAACATTGGAAGGAGAGCAATATGACATTGATTTTACACACCATAAGTGGGGCGCCCAGAGGATGGCGCGTATTGCTGGGAATGAGTTTCAAGGGCCTTTCCCCTGAAATCCACTATTTAAACTATTCTGAAAAAGAGCACCAGCAACCTGATTTTCTTAAACTAAATCCACGGGCAACTATACCAACACTTGAAACAGACAGTGGCATCTTGCGGGATTCGATAGCAATCCTTGCCTGGCTTGATAGGGAATATCCTGAAAATCCACTTTTTGGCAGCACCTCGAAAGAGACTGCCACAATCTGGCAAATTACGATGGAGTGTTGTGACTACCTTCGTGACAGCACCGACCAGTTACTTTCACTGGTTTTTCGAAGTAGTGGCAATGTTCCTGCAGAAAACAGCAGTGAACGGTTAAAGTACGATGCTGCTGCTGAATTAGCACATGCAGAGTGCAGATATTTGGAAAACATCCTGTCAGATACCGGGCCTTATTTAAGTGGTGATCGACCAGGCGCAGCCGACGCAATTGCATTCCCGGAAATTCGATTAATGCAGCGGGCTGTTGAAACCAGACATGAGCTGATGTCCGCACTTGGCTTTGGATACCCCCCGGATATTTATCCTAAAGTGGCTGAATGGAAAGCGCGCTTAAATGACGACCCGGGCGTAGCTGCAACCATGCCTCCTCATTGGAGCAAAACATAATGCATATCTTAATTATAATACCAGTCAGAGTGGAGAATATAATATGAAAACTCAAAATATCGTAACCCGTGCTGAATGGCTTCAGGCACGCAGAGAACTTCTGGAAAAGGAAAAAGCTCACACCAGAATGAAAGATGAAATCACTTCTGCACGCCTGGCATTACCCTGGGTGAAGCTGGAAAAAGATTATCAGTTTCAAACTGATATCGGCACACGGTCGTTTGGGGATTTATTTGCAAATCGCAGCCAGTTAATTGTTTATCATTTCATGTTTGGCCCCGAGTGGGATGCCGGATGTGTAAGCTGCTCCTATTGGGCTGATAGCTTTAACGGACTTGCCCCGCATCTTGCTGCACGAGATATATCATTCGTTGCGGTTTCCAGCGCACCAATGGCTAAGATTACACCTTTCAAAAAACGTATGGGTTGGGACTTTACCTGGGTATCCTCCAACCAAAATACCTTTAACCCGGACTTCCATGTCGGCTTTCCTGCGGGCAAAAATACAGACACTCCGTTGATGTATAATTTCATGGAGATAGATAACCCTCCAATGGATGAGATGCATGGAACCAGCGTGTTTGCACGCGATAAAGATGGGGCCATCTACCATACTTACTCCACCTATGGGCGCGGGCTGGATATTACGAACGCTGCATATGCCTATATCGACATGACGCCCAAAGGCCGTAATGAATCGCCCTCTGGCAATCCAATGGCATGGGTGAAACACCACGATGCATATTGAGGCCGGCAGGAGGAATCGTAGAGTTTTTTTTATAATACCAGTCGTACTTACGGCGCTCTGCTGGGTTTATGTTTTGGCAGGCGCTGGCACCGGCATGAATATTTGGAATATGACGACTTTGCAATTTCCACCACCGGTTGGCATCTCTGGTACATCAGGAGACTGGTCATGGATGTATTCAGCGAACATGCTTGGCATGTGGTGGACAATGATGATAGCAATGATGCTTCCAGGTGTAATTACCCATGTTAAATGGCTGTCTCTGCAGGGCACCTGGCAAGCTGCAGGTTTTATTTTAGGCTATTGTGGTATTTGGTTTTTATTCTCAATTTCGGCTGTGATCCTCCAGTTTGCTGCTGAGAAATTTAACTATCTACACCCAATGTATATGTGGAGTATGAGTACAGAATTCTCTGTAACAGTATTGATTGGCGCTAGCGCATATCAGTTTTCTCCCATGAAGCAGGCGGCTCTGAAACGTTGTAATTCCCGGCACCCAATATACAGCATTCACTATGGCCGCCACTGCTTGACAGCAAGTGGACCACTGATGATGCTTCTATTCGTTGGAGGTGTCATGAACCTGATTTGGATCTTATGCCTGTCGGCAGTGGTTACTACTGAAAAAAAACTGCCTCATCCGCGACCTTTTAGTTTTGTAGTCGGTGCAGCTATCTTGATTTTGGCAATTAAAGTTGTCTGGACTGAGCAGCTTTAGTTTTTTAACGCATGATATAAATTACACACCTCCGCCGGGCAGAGCTTGCAGCTCGCCCGGAACCCGTCAGACAAGACTATCAGTCCCGGCACCATCAAACCGAAACAACAACCTTACGCGTAAAAAACGCTTCCGCATATCTCTCCGGTGCACGGCATTCCATGCCGCGAATACGGCCCAGCCCCATAAAGGTCTCGGGATCAAACCAGTCCTTACCGCGCTGGGTGCCGAAATGTTTCATTAACAGCTCACTTTTGGTTGCCATCGCTTTTTCAGGCACGGCAACATAAGAATCCGGCTGCCCCAGATCACCATCCCATTTCGGAATTTCATATTCAAAAATCAGATGATTACGAAAACTGTTCCATGTTAGCGCACAGACTTCTCGGTGATCCTGATGGGCATCATTGCGCCTGTGAGTAAAAATCACATCCGGGTTCACACGGGACTTCAGCCCCTCAAACCAGGATTTGACCTGCTCACCCTGATAGGGAAAAAAGCCGTCACGGAAACTTGCAAGTTCAATCTCATGACTTGCAGTATCTTTAACAAAATCCTCTGCCGAAGCACGGGCTTCATCGGCGCGGGTATTGTCGCCGCTCAGCACACACCAGTGAACATGAATATCCCGCCTGGAAGACCAGTGCAGGAGCGTCGCTCCCACACCAATCTCGATATCGTCCGAATGAGCACCAAGGCACAGAATAGACAGTGGTGCATCACTCTTCGCGATTTCTAATGACTGCATCATTTCTTTTGCCGCCTGTCATTATCCATATGAGCAAGCCACGGAATTTCCCCGCGCTCCATCATAAATTCAAGCTCCTGCTTTTCCTTCAATGTATCCATTGCCCGGAAAAAACCGTCATGCTTGTACGCAATCAACTGGTCTTCCTCAATCAGACGAGCAAACGGTTCAATAACCAGCTCTTCACCTTCGCCCATATAATCAAAGATTTTCGGCGTCAGTACAAAATAACCTGCATTAATCCAGATATTAGAATCCATGCTGTCGCGGAAGCTGCGAACATTATCATTCTCGTCAAAATCAACCAGATGAAACCTGTTCGGATTGCGCGTCGCCATAAAGCTGGCAACCTTGCCGCTCTTCTTCAGGTTATCAATCATCTGGGGCAGCGGAGCATCAGTCACACCATCACTGTAGTTTGCCAGAAAATATTCTTCATCTTTAAGAAAATCCCTGACCGCCCACAGCCGTTCACCGATATTGCGCCACATGCCCGTATCGATCATCGACACGTTCCATTTCGGATGCGGATCACCAAGCTGGGTAATGCTTTCTCCAAAATTATTGACAACGCAATCAGAGTGCGTCTCAGGCTTATAATTCAGGATAAAGTCCTTAATGACATTCGCTTTATAGCCAAGGCACAGAATAAAATCATGATGGCCGTACTGGCTGTAATATTTCATGATATGCAACATGATCGGCTGCTGCCCCACAGGCACCATAGGCTTGGGAACAGCTTCCGAATAGTCACTGATACGCGTGCCGAAACCACCGCAGAATAATACAACTTTCATGGCTATATCTCGCTTGGGTCAATGATGTGAACTTCAGGAATAGGAACAATAAACTTCCCGCCCCATTCAGAGATATGTTTCATCTGGTTCATAATCTCTTTTTTCAGGTTCCACGGCAGGATAAACAGATAGTCCGGTTTCACCTCATCAATCTTCTCAACCGGATAAATCGGAATATGCATACCAGGCGTATACATCCCGTGCTTGTACGGGTTGCGGTCAACTGTGAAATCAAGGAAATCAGTACCAATACCGCAATAGTTCAGCAGCGTATTGCC
>JBOEGA010000058.1:0-7841 GCA_050633205.1 Methyloligellaceae bacterium
GGCCTCAGAAGTGGCTCACGTTCAATCCTGTCTGTATCACTACCTGAATCTCGGTTCCCGTCAATGGAGTGCCTATATAGAAAATGAGGAAGAGGTCAATTTAAAGAAATATCTATATGTTGTCCGTCCTGCTATGGCGATCAGATGGATCAGGATGCAGCCGGATGCACTTCCACCTATGAATTTTTATGAATTAAAGCAAGGTGTTGACCTGCCAACAGAAGTTGCTGAGCCTCTGGGAGAGTTGATTTCCAGGAAGCGCGAGAGCCGCGAAATGGGAAAAGGTGCCAGTGTGCCTGAGATTAACCGGTTTATTCTGGCGGAGTTTGATTGGGCCAGAGAAGCGGTGGGGAAACTAAAATCTGATAAGACTGTGAAATATGACAGAGTTGATGAGTTGTTTCGTTCATTGATAAAATGACTTTTGCTTGTTCTGTTCCTGATCAGAATATACTGTGGTGTCCAAAATATGCGTCTCAAAAGGGAGTGAATATAAATGACACAGGATTTTTCAGGCAGAACTGCCGTTGTAACAGGGGCGAGTAGAGGAATTGGTGAAGCGATTGCAAGAACGCTCGCTGCTGATGGTGCCCGGGTTATTCTTGTTGCGCGAAGTGCAGATAAGCTAAATACCCTGGCAGGTGAATTGCCAAATAATCCAGTTGTGATTGAAGCTGATCTATCTGTTAATGACGGCTGGAAAACAGCTTCGGATGCAATACTGGCTGTATCTGATGAAATTGATGTGCTGGTTAACAATGCCGGTGTGAGCAATGCCGAAGTTATGGGTAGTGTAACACCTGAAGGCCTTGATCAGACTTTGATGGTGAATGTCCGGAACCTTATTCTATTGACGGATGCCTTAACAGATGCACTAACCTCCAGGAAAGGATCTATTGTAAATATCTCCTCAGTTTCCTCTTTTTCAGGAGCAAAAGGGCAAATTTCCTATGCTACTTCCAAGGGGGCGGTCAATTCTTTTACGCGTAATGCTTCTATTGATCTTGGTAAGAGAGGCATCAGAGTTAATGCAGTTGCACCAGGTGTGATTGATGATGGCATGTGGTCCACAGCCTTTGCAAGTGGTGTTGATCGTGAGAAGACTTTTGAGCGTATGCGTCGTATGTTACCACTTGAAGGACGATGGGGAAGTGCACAAGAAGTAGCCAATGCAGTAGCATTTCTGGCGTCAGATAAGGCATCTTACGTTACTGGTCAGGTACTTCGTGTTGATGGCGGTATGACAATCTGATTTATCTATTAGAATTTGGTTAGAAGATGTTTCATATTCTTGCTGATGCTCTGATAAATGGGATATAAGTACGCGATGAATGCGCAGCAGCCCAATCCGGGATATTAGAGTAATCAGCAAGAAAAATATGCTTATCAACAGGTTCGTAAAACTTTCATTCATTGTGTGTTGCCTGATTTTATCATCTGCAACAATCAGTGTTGCCCAAACCAGTACGGCTGAAATTGAACAGCTTATTGAAAAACTCAAAAGTGACAGGTCCAGTACGAGAGAAGAAGCTGCTGCTGCTCTGGGGTATACCGGTGATGCAAGAGCTATACCTGCCCTGGCTGCGGCGTTAAAAGATCCGGAAAGATCTGTGCAGGATGCAGCGGCAGAAGCTCTTGAGCAAATAGATCATCCTGATGCGCAGGAGGCTTTAAGTAACAGATACTGATTTGTAACCCTGCTTTTCTGTTAACCCGCCTGTATAACGCTGTTTCCTGTATTTCAAATACACAACCCCGGAGCTGTTTAAGCTCCAGGGCGCTGGGTGAGCCTCTCTATAACAGACCCAAACAAGGCTCTCCCGGGGGAGATCGTTTTTGTTCAAGTGTATTAGAAGTTGATAGTCATACCAACAACACCAGCAGTTTCACTTGGCAGGAACGGGCTAGCACTGTCAGAGTCTGCATCCCAGACTGAAGCGAATATTTTCATATTTGCTGCATCAATGTCCTGTACAAACTGGGCGCCAATTTTCTCTACGTCACCATCGTTGATGTCTTTGTAGTCGACAGAGAATTTTGATTTACCTACTGCAAAGATCTTTCTCTGAATTCCGGCTTTTACGTACCAGTATTCTTCGATACCAATAACAGCTTCATCAACGTCACCTGCTGCTGCGGTAAGGCTCAAACCTGTCGGTCTGTGTAGAACTGAAGCTGATCCGACAACGCCACCGTCTCCGTCACCAGTTTCAAAGTAGGCGATTGCTGCTGCAACAGTGAAGTCTCCAAGAGCGCCACCATAACGTAGTGCAGCATCCCAGGATTCGTTGTCCTGCCATGAAGCTGAAGCTCTGAAGCCAGCAATTGTAGGCGTATCATAGCGGATTCTTTCCTGACGTGAGAAGCCGTCAAGGTCAGAAACAACATGATACTCATCAAGGTTGCCACCAGCAAAGTAGATAGTACCAGAAAGATCTACCTGAGCTGCGAAATCTGACGCTGTCTCGCCTTGTCCGATGGAAAGTTTACCAAGTGTTTTCGACCCGATGAATACTTCGTTGTAGCGAAGAGAAATAGCACCATCTGTAAGGAATCTTGAGCCAGCTCCTCCGATACCTGGGAAGCTTCCATCTCTGTTGAAAGCACCAAATGTTGTTTCGCCAATACCAAATTCTACACGGTATCCAGCGTATACATCAGAGCTAATTCTGGCTTTACCTACAAAGCGGAATTTACTTTGTGTCGCTGCCTGCTGAATGATTTCTGTGTCGTTTTTTCTGTTTGGTGCATCGCTGAAAAGAAGTGCGGCGTGTACGTTACCAGAAACCTGCAGTGTTACACGGCGATTGCCCTTGCGTACTGTTGTTGCTTCAAGTTCAGCAACTCTTTCTTCCAGATCCGCACAGCAGTTGCCTCCAATTGCTCCACCAGCCATAGCTTGTGAAGACACAAGGCCTGTACCTGCCATAAGGCAGGAGAAAAGTAAGCTTTTATACTTCATACTATAAACTCTCCCGAGATTATTCTTGTTAAAACTTTTTGCTCCATGGACTGTAAGTAGATGCCGTTGGAACAAATGCTTTTTGTCGTTTGCGGGATCATTTAGTCACAAATGTCGGGAGGGAGATATGACAGGAAAGCAACAGCATATGGCTGGTGGAATGGATTTCCATGTATTAACTATGATTACAATGAAATGATGTATGCGAATTAAAGTATTTGTGAGTAGTTGTGGCAGAAATTGGAGGAGGGCAGGAATTAATGTAATACTTTAAAAATAGAATGTTTCTTTTGTATGTAAATGTACACGAATTTATTTAGTTGCATACGGATTAATGATGATGTATTGTTCTTAGTGCAGGTATATCCCTGTAATGATCAACTTTTAATCACAAATGCGTGATCACAGGGCGTTTGATAGATAATCAGTGTTCGTAACATATGAAATTACCCGATTTATCCATTGTTTAGAGAAAAAAGCATCAAAATGAGGGGTGAAGCGGGAATATTTTATTGGTAAATTAATACCGAACAAGTTCCGTTATTGGGTATGTCATGTCGGTATATGTTACCACTGCTTGTCTTGAAAATACTGCCAGGCGGTTTCCGGCAGGTTAATGGCATTATTTATTCTCCTCATAGAATGACCCTGCCTCCATAATATTCGAGTTTTGAATGGAACTCCAGACGATTGAATAATTTCACGGCTGGTGGCAACAGATAGAAATTTTGGGCGTAGTGGCCCCCGGATCAGTGGATTTGGGCCCCGAACAGGAATGACACGATCGCGCTTTCCATGTATATGCAATACACCTTTGGTGCTTTTTGCGGCACAGTCTCTTGTTGTCAGTGTGCCTGATACAGCGACTATTGCTGCTATCTTTTCGGGTTCCTCACATATAAATTTATAGGCCATCATGGCTCCATTGGAATGCCCTATGATGTATATGCGATCAGGATCGGCCTTGTATTCTTTAACAGCCATTCTGATAAAACCCCTTATGTATATTGTGTCATCTGGTTTTCCAATGTCGACCAGGTCGCCGACATTCCAACGCTTGATTTGTGGGACGAGGCGCCTACCAGTGCCGTTTAAATATGCAACCATAACTCCGTGTTTATCTATAACCGGTTGCATGTTGGAATTTAACCTGTTTCTGACAATGCGGGCATTACTCAATGCACCATGCAGGATTAGAATAAGTGGGCGTTTGTCTGAAGCCGTACTATTTGCAGGGACTTCCAATAATACTTCCCGATCACGGAATTCTTTATAGAGAGTCGTATCCTGTGCTTGTGCCGGGGGTAACAGGAGTAGTGTTGCCAGCAGGCTTACTACATATTTAAAGGTGATCTTCATTATGTTTGCTCCCAGGACGGTATCTATTCGGTTGGCATAGTAGAATGAAATTGGTACGTTTGTGAGATGTTTATTCTGTTGTTCAGAGGGCAAAATGCGTCTTATCGTTCTAACAGTTTTTCTTAGTCTTATTTCTTCGGGCTATGTCAGTGCTGCTAAAAAGTGCGGGAAAGCTTCCTGGTATGCCTTAAAAGGCAGGACTGCCAGCGGGGAGCGTAATAACCCTAATGCTATGACTGCAGCTCACCGCCAATTACGTTTTGGCCGTATTGTAACTGTCAAAGATATGAGGAACGGTAGAAAAGTCAAAGTTCGGATTAATGATCGGGGGCCATTCAGGCGGGGGCGTATAATTGATGTCAGCAGGGCTGCGGCAGGGCAGCTGGGTTTTAGATCCAGGGGTGTTGCACGAGTGTGTATCTATTATTGAGTTTAATCCCTCATCTTTATAAAGACACGTTTTAATTGTAGCCGAAGTAAAAAAAATAGAGGCTATGATGATAAAAACAATATTCAATATCGAGATATTCCATAAGATTTTTGTTCGACTGATCGCCTTTCTGGCTGTTCTTGCAATAAGCTTCCCGGCATTTGCGGAGGCAAAATCTCTTCCTATAATTTCTTATCCCCCGCAAATTGATAAGACATGCAGAAAAGGGAAAGCCAAACTCTATGATGAGTGCTCTGATCAGCTGGCGCTATTTAATAAGGCTTTGAAGCGTGCAAATAAAGAAAAGAAGGTTTTGCTTGTCAGTTATGGAGCAGAGTGGTGCATCTGGTGTCATGTCTGTGATAAACATTTGCAAGGGGAAATTACGAGCTTTAAATATAAAGTTGCTGCCCGAAGCGATAGAGAACGGGGTTACCAAGTTACATTATGGGAGCGTGAAAAACGCAATGTGAAAGCTGAGGCAGTGGCACTTAACAAGTTTGCATCGAAATCGTTTGTGTTAGTTCATATAGATTCCAAGTATGCAGATAATGGCCTTGCTGTTTTGAAGAAAACCGGAGCTTTAAAGCGATATCAAGGGGGCCTTCCTTATATATTTACTGTAAATAGTGCAGGACAATTCAGTGAGCGTCACTGGCATGACCGTACTGCAATACGACGGGATACATGGGACTGGTATCGCGGTTATAACCGTCGGGCGTTACTTGATGAATTGAAGAAAATGTATAAATCTGCCGTTGAATAAAGATATGGCAGGGAATGTAAAAGCATGTGCAGATCTGCACATGCTTTTAAAGTTTAAAAACCTGCAGGCAAAAAATGGCTTCATATCTTAATCTCCAATACAGGTTGGCTTTGCCTGTATAAATGAGTACGTTTGAGAGATGTTTCCTCTGTCGAATAAAAGGTTCAAATGCGTAATATATTTTTATGTCTTCTTTTCACATTTGTTTTTGTTGATTATGCGAGTGCTGCAAAAAAGTGCGGTAAGGCATCGTGGTATGCTCTTAAAGGGAGAACTGCCAGTGGTGAGAGAAACAATCCCAATGCGATGACGGCTGCTCACAAACGTCTTCGTTTCGGGCGTATTGTGACTGTTAAGAATATGCGTAATGGGCGAACGGTCAAAGTTCGTATTAATGATCGCGGGCCCTTCAAACGTGGACGGATCATTGATGTCAGCAGAGCTGCTGCCAGTAAACTGGGCTTCAGGTCACGTGGGATCGCCAGGGTCTGTATTTTCTATTGAGTAGTCTCATGCCTAAATTCTGATCAAACTAAAAAAGCATGTGCCTTTAAAACACATGCTTTTTCAATAAGTTTTATAATTGAGTTTCTACAGCTCAACCTCTCCCTCTACAGGGCGGGGCCGACGGACACCAGCGCCTCTTTTATCGAGGTAAGAGTGTATACATTCAATTAGTTCATCTGATTTCCCTTCAAAGAAGTGGTTTGTATCCGGGATAATCTCGTGATCAATAATGATGCCTTTTTGTGTTTTCAGCTTTTTCACCAGCTCTGCTACAGATTCTGTTGGAACAACACGATCCTGAGCACCGTTGACCATCAGTCCTGAAGATGGGCAAGGGGCCAGGAAGCTGAAATCATAGAGGTTTGCTGGTGGGGCAATTGAGATAAAGCCTTCAATTTCGGGGCGTCTCATAAGCAGCTGCATGGCAACCCAGGCACCAAAAGATACACCGGCAATCCAGCATGTCTGAGAGTCATTATTATAAGACTGCATCCAGTCAAGAGCTGTTGCTGCATCTGATAATTCGCCGGGGCCGTTATCAAACATGCCCTGAGAGCGGCCAACGCCTCTGAAATTAAACCTCAGTACTGAAAATCCACGCTCAACAAATGCATAATACATATGGTAAATGAGCTGATTATTCATGGTTCCGCCAAATTGCGGGTGTGGGTGCAATAAAATTGCTATCGGCGAATCAGATGCTGATTCGTGGTGATATCTGGCTTCTAAACGACCGGCCGGGCCATTAATGATAACTTCAGGCATGGTAAGTTTATGGTTTCTTTATCAAATCCTGGTTGAGCAGCAAATGCTTACACAGCTGTTAATTGACCTGCTTTGTCGCAGTATGAATACTTGACTTATTCAGTCGGGAATTCTATATTCCAGTTTAGAACTATTCAAAACTACATATTGCAGGTGCGAGCGCGCTAATTAGTCCAAATAATTTAACGTCGTACATAGCATACAGTGTAGGGGCAATGGCAAGGGGTATCACCCATTTTTGTGTTATTGCCTGTTGACATTATTTAACATCTGTGTCGCTCAGGTTGAAATACAATAGGCTTTTAGGGAAAATTATGCAGTTAACCACGAAAGGACGTTATGCGGTTATGGCTATGGCTGATATGGCCTATCGCTGTAATAGTACCGGTAATGCGCCTGTTTCCCTCGCACAGATATCAGAACGTCAGGATATTTCTCTTTCTTACCTGGAACAGCTATTCGTTAAGTTGCGGCGTGCCGGGCTTGTCAGCAGCGTGCGTGGGCCAGGTGGTGGTTACAAACTTGAGCGTAGCCCTGAAGAAATTCTGATATTTGATATTATGGCTGCTGTTGATGAGCCAGTTAAAATGGTGCGCTGTGTTGGTGATGAGCTTGATAAAGGGTGTGTTGGTGGTGAGCGTTGTCTGACGCATGGATTATGGGCGTCTATGGGGCGCCATCTTGTTGATTTTCTTCAGACAACGTCGCTTAATGATGTAATCGATGGTTCGCTTAACAAAAATATTGGTACGACGCCTCCTGCTTTTGAGGTGACGTTATGACCAAACGGGTTTATCTGGATTATAATGCAACTGCGCCTTTGCGGGATATTGCACGGGAATCCATGATTAATGTGTTGAATCAGGTTGGTAATGCTTCTTCTGTACATGAGGAAGGGCGCAGGGCCCGGGCTGTTATTGAGACAGCAAGGGAGCAGGTGGCCGCACTTATCAATGTATCACCAAAATTTATCGTATTTACAGGCGGTGGTACTGAAGCAAATATGACGGCTTTGTCGCCTGAACTGGTGGCCGCAAATAAGCCGGGAAGCA
>JBOEGA010000059.1:0-12441 GCA_050633205.1 Methyloligellaceae bacterium
GTGCTGCAGTTGCAGGCGCAGTCGGATTAGGCGCCTTTTTCATGGTCGGTCAAATGGTGACACTCGGGTTATTAACTCTATCGACCGCTGGTGGAGGATTGGCTGGATATCTTGTCAGGGCACGACAAGACAAAAAATTGCTATCTAACGGTAGCTCAGATACTAAGAGTGAAAAACTCCCCAAGCCTAAGGTAATCAATGCATTAGGTTTTGATAAAAAAAAGTCTGACTAAATAAACACTGAGTAAAAAATACAAGAGCATGACAATGAACTCAGCTCAGACGGCACGCTTGATCGCCGCTACCATAGCTTGCGCAAGGTCTTGTGGCGCATCATCCCCGATAATGACGGAACGTTTGGACATGGGCAAAATGGGAAAACCATTTTTTGTAGTAAGGACCTTCATACCTGCTTCTACAGTGCTCTCGTAAACAATTCCAACCGCGAAGCCCGCACGAATTGCAGCCTTCAGGCTCATGAGCCCACCGCACTCAAACGCAATATTGTAGGATCTACCCTGTTCTTCCAAAGCCCTTCCCGGTAGCTTTCCCATCCAACAACCATGATTGATCACCGCAAGTGGAACAGGTTCACTAGGCTGTAAATGCAGAGTTTTACTCGCAACCCAAACAGGTCTTTGCTCCAGGATAGGTTCGCCTGTTACGTTATCCGGCCCAGAATATACGGCGATATCCAGCTCACCTTTCTGTATTGCATCTGGAAAAGCTGCTGTACAACCTGATGTCGCTAAAACTTCAACACCCGGATGACTTCGACTGAAGTCCACCAGAGACTTTTCAAGCACCCCTTCATCAAAATCATCAGGAATGCCGACCTTGATTTTCCCATTGAGCGGTCTCTCGAACATAATCTGCACATGGGCCAGCTCTGAGAGGATACGCCGCGCCGACGGTAATAATTTTTTACCGTTTGCTGACAATGTCATCCCCTTTACATCTCGGACGAAAAGTGTGGTTTCTAATTCCGTTTCCAGCTTGCGAATTTGTACGCTTATTGCGGACTGAGTGCGATTCAAGCGGGATGCGGCAAGTGTCAGATTTCCACAATCAGCAATTTCAACGAATGTTTTCAGGAGTTTACTGTCAATCAATGAGCGTTCTGTTTTATTCATGGATTCGATCGAATCATTTCATTTTTCTCATGGAAACAAATTCTCCACTATATTTCAACCGTCTGAACAAGAACGGCTGACACGGGGAGACTGGTGAACTAAATTACCGCAGTAACCGTAAAATCACATTAGAGAATAAGGCCCATATCCAAAAATGAACAAGAATTCTCCACTGTTGTCGGCTCAGGAGGTCCTGAGCCTGTTAAGCCAACCACATGTCAAACTGTTTGATGTGCGAGGCACATGGTCAACCCCAGCACGTGCTCAGCCTGAAGAATATGCCGCAGGCCATATTCCTGGCGCAGTGTTCCTCGATTGGACGACCGATTTTATTCAGGAAGGTGTACCTGTTGGTTTAGCTAACGTCGTCGATGCAGCGGGTGCACGAGATGCATTTAGAAGGCTCGGTATAGATGAAGGTGATCTCGTGATACTCTATGACGAATATCATCACATGCAGGCAGGACGGATTTGGTGGGCGATGCGCTACTGGGGCTTTGAAAATGTGATGATTCTCAATGGAGGCTGGAAAAACTGGAAATTACAAGGACTGCCGCAATCCATGGATACGAATGTTGCAACAAACGAAGGAGCTTTTCAGCCTAAAAGGCAGGCTCACTGGCGTACCGGAATGGATAGTTTTATTAAATCCCGGGGTACTAGCTGTGTATTAGATGCCCGTGGTACGGCAAATTATACTGGCACCCCTGATGACCCAAAAACCGGCCATATTCCTGGCACAATCAATATCCCGTATAGCGATATACTGGATTCAGAAACCGGTTGCTTTTTAAATAAAACGACGTTGTTTCAAGTATTTCAAAGCGCCGCGCCTGACTGGCAGTCAGTCCCTATCATTTCTTCATGTGGATCCGGCTACGCAGGTACTGTGTTGATGCTTGCACTAGAAGAGTTAGGCGTGGCGTCATCCTTGTTTGATGGATCGACTGCTGCCTGGAAAACTGACGCTGAGCGGCCGCTTAAACAAGGATCACTACCTTGAACGTAGAATTAAAAAAGCTTCTTATGAGCCTATTCAGGTAAACCAGCTTAGTCAATAACGGATTCCGTTTGCTCACCCATTGAAGACCCTTTAACAATGACTCAGGTTAACGACACGCGCACCAAACGTAATATCGCTGTTTTAGTGTTGGCCCAAGCAATTCTGGGCGCACAAATGCCCATGCTCTTTGTCATTGGGGGTCTTGTTGGCGGAATGCTGGCCGAAAATCCATGCTTTGCCACTCTACCCATTTCGATGATTGTATTTGGTTCGATGACGACAGCTCCCTGGTTATCACCATTAATGCAACATAAAGGGCGCAGATTCGGCTTTTTTGTCGGTGCTTTAGGTGGTGCTGCAGGTGCAGCGATTGGCGCCTATGCCTTGTTCATTGACTCTTTTGCCTTTCTTCTTCTCGGCTCCTATTTCACCGGGATTTATATGTCAGCACAAGGTTTCTATCGATTTGCAGCGGCTGATTCTGCTTCCGAGAAGTTTCAACCCAAAGCGATATCCTATGTCATGGCTGGTGGGCTTCTATCGGCAATCATCGGGCCGCAGCTAAATAAGCTGGTATTCGAAACAACAGTGATACCCATTTTTGGAGGTATTTTCCTGCCTAATCCCTTTCTGGGTACCTACTTGGCCATTGTCGTCATCAATCTGTTTGGTATGTACCTATTCTTGTTGCTGGATCTACCGGATAATAACCAAGCAAAACTGGAAGCCAATGAGGCACCAAACAGCAGATCTCGCCTGGAACTACTGCGCAACCCAACCATTCTCGTCGCTATAGTTTGTGGCATGGTTGCCTATTCCTTGATGAACCTTGTGATGACGTCTACGCCTCTGGCGGTCATTGGTTGTGGATTCACGAGCTATAACGCCAATGATATCGTCTCAGCCCACGTGCTTGCCATGTTTATTCCCTCATTTTTCACCGGTCATCTCATTGTGCGCTTCGGTGTCATCCGGATTATTACCCTTGGATTAGTCATTCTGGGCTTCGCGGGCGGTGCCGCATTGATGGATGTGACCCTTGGACATTTTTACACCTCCACGATACTTCTGGGTCTCGGTTGGAATTTTGGATTTATCGGCGCTACCAATTTATTGTCTAGCGCTCATGCACCACACGAACGCGGTCGTGCGCAAGGTCTGAATGATATGTTAGTTTTTGGATGTGTCACGCTTGGCAGTTTGGCATCAGGCGGATTAATGAATTGTTCGGGCGGAACTCCTACGGCTGGATGGAACGCTGTTAATTTTGCCATGATCCCGCTTCTCCTTCTCGCAGGTTTCGCAATTTTCTGGCTAACAACCCAGAAGCGTCATTCCTCCAGAGAATCAATTTAATTCAGCCAATCCTTTGAGTTTATTAGTCAACGATTGAGATAATGCGGCTTACCTAAAATCGAACGCGAAAATAAATCGCACAATAGAAGTTCAACTATGAACGCCAAAGTAAAGAAGTTAAGTTCAATGTCTCCCCAAAAGCCAACTTGGCTCGTGTTTGCGCCGGGCATTTTTCTTATCATGTGGTCCACTGGTTATGTTGCAGCGAAATTTGGTCTCGGTTATATCGAACCCATGACATTTCTGGCACTACGATTTACCTGCGTAATTGTTATTATGTCAGTCCTGTTCTTGATCTTCCGACCACCATTACCGAAATCAACAGCAGAGTGGATCCATCTGGCGATTGTCGGTTTCATGCTGCAATCGATGTATTTCGGAATGTGCTATATGTCCTTCAATGCTGGGCTTTCAGTAGGCACTTTGGCCTTGATCCTATCATTGCAACCCATTATCGTCGGTCTTGTGGCGCCTCGATGGAGTGGCGAGAAGATTGATTGGCAGCGCTGGGCCGGTCTTGCACTTGGGCTAGCTGGAGCAGTTATCGTCATTTCAGCGAAATCAGAAATCGCTGCACCATCAGCGATTGGATTCGTGTTTGCCTTTCTTGCACTTATCGGTATTACGGGTGGTTCGCTCTGGGAGAAACGTTTTGGTGTTTCGCAACATCCAGTCACATCCAATCTGGTCGGATTTACCGCAGGACTATTGGGTGTATTACCTTTTATGCTAGCGTATGAGTCTATGGAAATCACTTGGACTTGGCAGCTTGTTGGATCACTGGTTTATCTGATCGTAGCGAGTTCAATTATCGCAGTGGGGTTGCTACTCGCAATGATCCGCGCTGGAGAAGTATCGAAGGTTTCCGCGCTCTTCTTTCTAGTACCACCCATGGCAGCTGTCGTAGCCTGGATTGTGTTGGATGAAGTCATGCCGCCAATCGCATGGATCGGTATGCTTGTTGCCGGATTGGGCGTGTATATGGCAACGTTCAGGAAACAGGCGGTTGACTTGAAATAAATACACCGGTCAAAGAGTCTTATACGAATTGAGAGCATGAATTCCTGCAGGATTAATGTCCGACAGTTCAGCATTTTTTCTATTAGTTTGTAAATGGTTGGTTATACTACCTCACTGACCAAGTGAGTATAATCCAGTCAGTTGTTGAACAGTCATTATTTTAAATGTTGCTAAATCACCGAGACAGAAAAATTCAGGATAAAATGATAAACCGCACTTATCTGCATATAAGTTTGATATGTCTGGCAGGAATGATTTCGGTATTAATATCACTTCGNNTTTAATTTTTTACCGCAACCCGTTAACATAACGACCGTAAGCTACCTGCTGCTGGCTGCCGTTGGTCAAATGTCGTTTCTGGCGATAATTGCGGGAATTTGTACTTTTCCGATAATCTTTGTTAAATCACTCCTGATACGCAGAATAGCTTACGCTAGCATTTTTTCATTCTCGATCTGTCTGCTATTAATAGATACTGTTGTCTTTTCCCAGTACCGATTCCATATTAATTCAGTTGTTCTCAAACTTGTCACTTCGGGTGACGTGGTCAACTTTTCGTTGATCACTTGGCTAATCACGTTATCCGCTTTCGGTGCGTTTTTTCTTTTTGTATTCAAATCAATCAGCTGGATCAATAACAGATCTTTGCAAGTAAAGAAAAAAATAGCACGAACTTTTTTCATTGCGGTTTTCATCTCAATTCTCGTAACACATGCCGTTCACGTATGGGCATCTGCGTACGGTTTTGTTCCTATTACCATAACATCACGGTATCTCCCGCTTTTCAAACCCGCTACCGCCAACCGATTTATGCAGAAATGGGGGTTCATCGATGCTGAGTTCCAAAGTCGGAAAAAAATGGTGGAGCTAAAGCATAATTCCGATGTTAATTATCCGAGGCAACCACTGCAAGAATCCACTGTAATTAATCCGCCGAACATTATGCTCATTGTGATCGATTCCTGGAGAGCTGATAGCTTTAGTAGTGATGTGACTCCCAATATTTCGAAACTAGCTGAAAGCGGAGTTGTATTTGATGAACACTATTCAACAGGTAATTCAACAAGAGCTGGTATTTTTGGCTTGTTCTACGCAATTCCCGCTCAGTATTGGCATTCTTTTTTGGCTAACAGGCAACCGCCGGTATTAATGCAACGCTTGCAGTCTCTGGACTATGAATTCGGCATATTCGCGTCAGCAAAACTCACCCAACCTGAATTTGATAAAACAATCTTTTCCGGACTCGACACATTAAGAATACGTTCAGTAGGCAAGACGCCTGCAGTACGTGATCGAAACCTTACAGATGACTGGATAGACTGGTATACGAACAGTCGAAACCCGGAATTACCGGCATTCAGCTTTCTTTTTTACGATGCACCCCACGGCTATGACTTTCCAGGAACCTACCCCCATAAATTTGAACCTATGCTCGGCGAAATAAACTATCTTAAGCTTAACGACCAGTTTGATCCGGAGCCACTGTTTAACCGATATCGCACTTCGGTACATTATACAGATAGTCTGGTATCTGAAGTGATATCGGTGTTGAGGGAACAAGAAGACTTTGAGAATACACTATTAATAGTCACGGGTGATCACGGACAGGAATTTAACGATAACAAACAAGGTTTCTGGGGACACAACAGTAACTTCACAGATGCTCAAGTCAAGGTGCCACTTATCTTTCGAGGTCCTGACGCATTGAATTCAAAAGAATGGAGCGAATCGAGTCATTTCTCGACACATGAGGATATAGCACCAACAATTCTAGCCAATTACCTCGGACTCAAGAGCCCTCTGGGAGATTACTCGACAGGTCGAAATCTTTTTGATCAACCAGTCTCACAATCATGGCGCATGGCTGCCAACTACAGCGGCTACGCCATTATTCAATCTGAAACTATTTTAGAGATAAGCCCTGGCGGACAATTCAATATGTATGACATGAACAACCGGCTTTTAGAAGATGCTGAAATTAATCCGGCGATTATCAAACAGACCTTTGAAAAACTTAGAAGGTTCAGTCACTAAAGTATTTCCGATTCAAAAAAATACAAAATTCGCATTTCCAAATCGAACTGAATATTTGAGTTCCCCACACCAGACTTGACTATAGCTCCTGCTTCTACATTGCTCTCGTAAACAACTCCGACTGCAAAGCCCACACGAGTTGCAGCTTTCAGTTTCATGAGCTCATTGCACTTAAACGCGATATTGTAGTATGTTAGTGGCACGGCGTTCGCCAGAAATTTATTTATACAATTTATCTTTTTGGTGTACCGGTTTTCAGACAACACTTGACCGTCTCTGCCCTCAATTAAGATCCGATCCTGCTTCTCTCAAAGCGTTGACTGCCAAAATCAGGTATGTCTTGGTTGGTGAGCGCTCCCGTGACTAAGCCCGCTACCACTTGACCGGTCTTGGGTGCCATCATCATACCATAGTGGCTATGTCCAAACGCCGCAAACAAACCGCTCTGACCAGGAATCTCCTCAATGATAGGAAGGCTATCAGGAAATGAGGGACGGACGCCCATCCACTCCGAAACATCGTTTGCCCCTAGATCGGGGATCATGGATCTCGCGCACTGGCGTAATGTGGCATAGTGACGCACATTGGCTGGTGAGTCCGGTTTTGCAAAATCGGCAATCCCGGCAATCCGCAACCCCGGTGACATGCTGCTCGCCACAACGTGATTTTCGATATCCATAACTGAATTATTCAGATGCATGTTCGCATGGTTGAAGCTTAGATGGTATCCACGTTCAGCGGCAAGCGGAACACGCACCCCCAAAGGACGCAATAGATCTGCAGACCACGCTCCTGCAGAAACGACGACCTTTGGTGCTGAGTAGTCGTCATTATCAGTCTGGAGGATCCACCCCCTTTCGCCTGATCGCTTCAGTTGGCGCACTGAAGCCCGTACGATACAACCACCAGCTTGTTGGAATTTGTCGGATAAAACAGCACCGATTTTCCCTGGATCCAGAGCTCGTGCTTGCCCGTGGATCAAAATCGCCGCTTTGAATTCATGTGAGAGAGCGGGTTCAATCCGTCGCAATTCACCACTATCAATCCGCTCTATTTTCGCACCTTTATCGGTGCGAATTGCATTGCCAAGACTAGTAACCGTGGCTTCATCCGGATTTCGAAAAGCATGAACGTACATGCTATCTTGTATCAAGTCTTCGTGGCCAGTTCCATGCAAGTGATGACGATAGAGTTTAATACTGTCAGCACACAAAATATGCATGGAATTGGCGACACGATAAACGCTTTCGCTATTGCATAACTTCAGAAATCGCGTAAGCCAAGGCAAATAGCTGAGCGCATGCCACGGGGAAACACTTGCGGCACCATATTTAGAAAGCACCATACCAGGTAGTTTCGTCCATAGCCCAGGAACTGCCTGAGGGATGATTGACCACGGTGAAATAGTGCCAGCATTGCCAAATGATGCACCTTGCCCCGGATCATTCTGTTCGATAAGTGTGACAGATACCTTGTTTTCGATAAGTGACAAAGCTGAGCAGATACCGACAATACCACCGCCGACAATGACAACTTCGTTTGTGGTATTTCCTTGCATAGTCTTGGATTCTCGGGGAGACAGATATATTGCAGTTGTATTATTTTAAGACTGCTAACGACAAGAACGTGCGCGAAGACCAACTCATGCGATTTTCCCTCGCTATTCTTTTTAAAGGGCCGAGTGATTAAGTTGCCCCCAGAATACCGTTAGTGTTAAACAGTAGTCTGAGGACACTCATCGTGCTTCAGATCGCTATTGAGCTGCCTTTTTGGCCGCTGCTTCCTTCATGATGTCACTGGTAACACGCATACTCGCAATCCATTCATCACCCTGACGATAGTCAACAAGTGCGCCCATGTTGGCGTAGGCTTCCAGAACTTTAGGGTCCTTAAGAGCATCGGCTGTGGCAGCAACCAATTTCTCTACAACTTCATCGGGAACACCTGCAGGGGCGAAAACGCCAGACCATCCTTCAAAGCTACCTGAGATACCATAATCAGCGAATGTCGGAACGTTTGGATAGTCTTCCATTTCTTGATTAATCACTAAGACTTTAGCGGCGCCTGATTTTACGTGAGGACCGAACGCGGGAGGAAAAGAGACGGCAGAGTCTATGTGTCCACCCACAACTGAAACCATTGACTCTGCCGTTGTGTTTCCGTGAACGTATTTCACGTCATACCCAGCCTGGTCAGCAATGATAGTAGCCAATGTGGTGCCGGACGATGCTGCCCCCCAGGACCCTTGAGTTACACGACCAGCCTTGGCACCAGCTATAAACTCATCAAATGTATTGTATGGACTGTCCTTTGCCACAACAACTGCCAGGGGCACGGCAGTCATTTTGACAATTGGCGTGAAACTGTCAAAGGTATAGGGTGTTTGGCTGAAATTTGGTGTCACAAGCATATTGCCAAGACCTGCATTGATCAGTGTGTAGCCATCGTTTTTGGCAGCTGCGACAAAGGCTGTACCTACGACGCCTCCACCACCTGCTTTGTTAATGACAACAACTGGCACGCCGAGCCGTTTCTCCATGGCATCTGCCCAAACACGGGTAGTCAGATCAGAATCACCGCCAGCCCCATAGGGCACAATAACTGTAATCGGTTTTTCTGGATATTCAGCTAGCGCTGCGCCTGTTGAAAGTGACATAGCCAAAGCCGTAGCTATAGCCGTCAAGATTGTTTTAACGTTTTTCATTATTCGATCCTCATACTTTTGATATCAATTGCTTTTGGGGTTGGTGGTTGTAATTCGGTAAGTTCCCAGATTGCCGAGGAAACCGGTTCCGATAGAGTTGGAGTTAGTTGGTTGATTTTTTATTCTCCCAGTCATGGGTAAGTTATACGTCCACAAGAAATCGTTTTTCATTCCGATTTCCCTTTCCTTAGCGCACTGAGTCTCTCTGATTCTTTTTTCTTCATCTTCAGCGTCGAATAGACGAAAAACCCTGCCAGAGCGGTGAAGATCCAGGAAAACGGTGAGGCAAAGAATAGGTGGTAGTCGGTACCAATAATCGAGATAGACTGATCGAGATTCTGTTCAAGGAACGGCGTCAGGATAAATCCAATAATAAAAACTGCCGGGTTTAGACCCACTAAGCGCATGCTATAACCCAAAATCGTGAAACAAATCAGTATTAACACGTCGTTCATATTCTGGCCGGCTGTAAATGCACCGACGAAGGCGAAAACTGTGACGCAAGGGAAAATAAAATGTCGCTTGAGCGAGGCCACTTTGATCCAGAACTTAAACCCGGATCTTGCAATAAACAAAAGAAAGATATCAGTGAGTAAAAAGCCGGCAAATATCGCATATATGACATCGGCACTCTCAAAAAATATCATTGGCCCTGGCGTCAAACCGTGGATAAGAAAGGCCCCCATTAACAGGGCTGCCACGTCATCACCTGGGATACTCAAGGTGAGCATTGGGATCATACTGGACCCGCATACTGCGTTGTTCGCAGACTCAGCAGAGGCGATACCTTCTAGAGAGCCATCGCCAAATTTTTCTGGTGTTTTGGAAACACGCTTTGCTTCGCCGTAGGCAATAAAAGCTGCTGTACTGGACCCTAGGCCAGGCAACGCTCCTATAAACGTACCAATTCCACTGGATTTTAAAATCGTCCCTATCAGTGGCCGATATTCATTCCAGCTGATCTTGCCATCAGCCGGATTGGAGGAATTTTTTAATGCCAATTCGTGCTGGGGTTTTTTGCGGTTCCTGATCGTGGCAATCACCTCAGGCATGACCAAAACTCCGATGAGCATAGGAGTGAAGGTAAAACCACTCATCAATTCTAGTGAACCGAAAGTAAATCGGCTGGCACCGGTGATGGTTGACAGACCGACCATAGAGAAGAGCATTCCAAGACAGCAGGATAAAAGACCTCGTGAAATAGACTTACCCGCCAGAGAGCCAACGACTACAAAAGCAAATAACAGCAGGAAGACTTTTTCAATAGGCCCTGCCTGTAGCGATATGATGGAAATGGGTGCGGCGACAAAAATCAGAACCAATGTCGCTAACATCTCCCCAGTGACAGAGGCGTACAAAGATATATCTAGCGCCTTACCTGCCTTGCCACTCTTAGCGAGAGGGTTACCATCCAATGCCGTTAGAAAAGACGCCGCTGCACCGGGTGTATTGATTAAGATCGCAGAGATTGATCCACCGTATATGCTCGACTTATATACCGCCAAAAGCATCGTAATGCCGATAATCGGATCAACATAAAAAGTGAGGGGTAGAATGATGGCTATCGCCATAATCCCTGATATACCAGGAATGGCCCCGAAAATCAGCCCTACGCACACACCGACGATAATCCCAAGAATGGGCCCGAGAGCAAAAATGGACGCGAATCCGTTTAGAATATTGTCAAACATCGAAGCAGACCCCCATTAGAAAGACCATGTCGGCAAAAAGACTCGTAGGTATTCCCTACAAAGGTAAAAGACGACTAGGGGGGTAATGACGGACATGGCGATTATGGGTATCCAGTCCCTGCCGCCCAGCAAAAACGCAACACCTAGCATGGCGACAGGGGTCGCGATCAGAAAACCGACATAAGGAATGGCCAACCAATAGAGGATTAGATTCGCTATATAGATACCCACACCAAAAAAACCGTCGGTTCTAATCCACTCATCTTCTCGCATCGATTCGCCACGCGACAATTGAATAATCGCAGTTGTACCAATCGTCGCAGAAATCGCGATCATGACAACGGCGACAAGGCGCGGCAGAAACATGGAACCTAGATCTGTCTGGACACCACCCTGTGCCAAATCATCATTGGTCAGAATTATTAATGACGCTAGTATTAACAGAGACGTCATTGCAATATCTATTTTTCTTCTGTCCATGGATCTCCACTACCTGCTTTTTGGTGAACGGACTAGTTCAGTGCTCATCGTGAAAAGACTTCTGCGATATACCCAATAGAAATAGTCACTATCAATTTTGGGTATTACGGCGATATCACTCCGGTTTCGAGTAGACAAGCTATCGTGAACCTTATCATTGAAGCAAATTATTAATTTCTGTATAAATAAAGAAATTTTCTATAGATTATAAAAATGAACATTAAACAAATGATTGCATTCAAGGAACTGATGTTGACCGGATCAGTCTCTAAGGCAGCAGAAAACCTGCATCGGACTCAGCCAACCATTAGCCATTTGATAAAAACATTGGAAGATGAGCTGGACATGAAATTGTTTGTACGCGAAGGCAAACGACTAAAGCCCGTTCCGGAAACCAGCTATTTATTAGAAGAATGTGAGAACGTTCTGCGGCGTATTGGTTTAATAAGCGAGAACCTCAATCGAATGAAGGCCATGGAAAGCGGTGAAATGAAGATCGTCTCGATGCCTGGACCTTCTGCGTTTCTGATGCCAGCCATGATATCCGCCCATGTCTCAGGTAAAGAAGAAGTTAAAACAACACTCCTGTTAAGAAGCACCGAAGCCGTTCGTCAACTGATCAGTTCTCAGCAGTTTGATATCGGCTTAGCAGACCATGACCCTGACACTCCGCTAACCGGGACCTTGCTGGAAGCGGAGGTGTTTGAATTTGACTGCCTTTGCGCCCTACCCGCAGACGATCCATTAGCGCAGCAGCCCTCTATCACCATGACTGATCTCGCAGGAAAACCCATGGCTTCTCTCTTCTCAGAGCACCTAATATATCAGCAAACCGAGCAGGCTTTCGCATCGGCCGGATTGAAGTTTAATCTCCGGTTCGAAACGAATTTCTTTATTCAATTACTTACTTTTGTTCAAGAAGGGCTCGCACTAGCCATTGTCGATCCTTTGACGGCAGAGGCATATCGGTTGTACTCCGGTGGAGCGCAGCGCATTGTCTTTCGCCCGCTTGAACACGAG
>JBOEGA010000060.1:0-47655 GCA_050633205.1 Methyloligellaceae bacterium
TTAGGCGCTCTGCACAGCCCTGTTAAAGGGGCAGGAATTTTGTATAACTTCGCATCGGATAGGGTGGCGGGGCTACTGGTCTTTGATAATGTATAAAGTTGGTTTTGCCGGTGTGTGGAGGAAGTCAACGCCAATGGCTATGACTTCCCTCCAAGGTCAGGACACAGATTGTGTTACTGGATCATGGTTTCGACACGATTATATTCCCAGATCTGTGCACCTACACTGCCAAGCGAATATGACACTGAGAACCCCTGCGGGCGGTTGCTGTAATCATACCACAGGGCTATGCCAACACCTGCAATCAATCCATCGACGGAAGAAACGAAACCGTGTGACGGGCTCCATTTATCGAAATATTTTCGTGGTCTGTTGCCGATGCGATCGTTTGAAGCTTTGTAGGCACTGATTACTATGTTGTTGCCTACCTGAAGGCTGAGGCCACCGGAATATCCGCGGGTCTGATAAATATATGGCCTGTTGCGTTTGGCTGTATCCATGCTGACACCGGTTTCCAGTGCTCCACCAATTCCGATTGATATACTTGATGCAATGCCTACGGTCATGGTTCTGTATCCGGCAAATCTTAGTGTTTCGAGAGCTGCATTAATTTTGGGGTGGCGGTAAAGGACCCTTTGCAAAGCCTGCGGGTTTTTGGCTTTTGCCAGCTTTGCAATCAATTTGATCTGGTCTGCTCTGCCAAGTGGGGAGAGAGCTCTTGCAAGGGCAAGGGTTAATCTCTTTAGTTTTTGTTTGTCACGTTTTGCGATATTAAGAAGGCCGTTTTTACCACCTGCTTTTGTCGCTTTTCGTACGCAGTAACCTCTTTTTTTCTTCAGGCCTGCTCGACATGCTGACCGTGCTTTACAGGCTTTTTTTGAGTGAACCGGGAAAATAGTGCGTTTGTATTGAGACGGGCAGGTCCAGCACTGGCCTCCACCTCGTGGATCAAAAAAGGAAGGACGTCGACACCCTACAGATTTATGGCGCCTGGCTCCTGACCAATGGCCGACAATTTTGCCACGTCTCTGACAGGCTTTTTTACCTTTTAAAGGGAATATTGTTCTTTTGTAGCCTCCCGGGCAAGACCAGCATTCCCTGCGCTTAATGTCATAGAACTGACCACGGCCGCATCGTTGAGCTTTTCCGCTATATCTCGCCTTTGACCAACTGCAAGCTGGCTGATTGACCCCACCACATGCAGCAGCCTGCGCAACTGATGGCGATATGATTGCCCCGGCAGAGGCGAAAAAAACTGCAATAAGCAGTGATTGAAGTATCTTAAACATTCTCCAGTTTCCTTGGTTTTCAGTGTTTTGAATATGTTTATTGACCATGCTTGCAAACCTGATTTCGTAAGTTAGACGCATGCGAATTAAGATCCTTGGTACTTCCATAATTTTTTTTGAAATTTTTTACTGGCAGTACCTGTTGCCAGCAGAGAAATATACTTTTATGCTAACTAGACTGATTGATCTATTTTTTAGATATTATAAAGGAAAGTCTGATGTACCCTTATTCTGATGCAGAAATAGAAAACCGACTTAAAACAAATGCACTCTCGAATGGCTTTAATGCATGGCTCAGTGTTGAGTTACTTGCTGCGGGTAACGGGCAGTTAGAAAGCCTGATTGAAATACGGCCTGATATGACGCAGCATCACGGATTTGTGCACGGAGGAATAGTGGGAGCGTTTGCCGATAACAGTTGTGCCTGGGCGGCAGCAACAGTGGCCGGGGATGTGGTGACTTCGAGCTATACTATTCAATTTCTGGCTCCTGCTGTGGGTGACAGGTTGCGAGCAAAAGCAAAAACCATTAAAGCAGGTAAACGAAATATTTCGGTAGAAACTCAGGTATTCTGCGAAAATAACGAAGGAGAAAGCAAGCTGGTGGCTATAGCACTGGCTTCTATTGCCAATGTCTAAGATTCCGACACGAGTGAGGTTAATTCGGGCTGCTACCACGCTTTTTCAGCGATACGGGTATGCAGCAACCGGTACGAATGAGATACTGGCAAATGCGAAAGCGCCTCGAGGCTCTCTTTACCACCATTTTCCCGGTGGTAAAGCTGATCTGGCTTATGCCTGTGTTGACCTTGTTACAGAGGATGTTGTTGAGGAAATAAGACGCCTCAGGCTTATGGGGAAAAAATCAGCAGAGGTTCTTAAGTCCCTCGCCCTCGGCACAGCAAAATGGCTTGAAGAAAAGGAATGGCAGGAAGGACCGTTACTTCCCGCTTTCATACATGAGTTTTCAGCATCTGATGAGCTGATGATGACAAAAATAAGAGATTCATATAGCAGGATTCAGACTGAGCTTGTTCAAATGCTGATGGTTGAAGGCGCAGAAAAAGAGGATGCAGCTATACGTGCAAACAATATGCTGGCTATACTGACCGGAGCGGAAATATTATCAAGGGCCTTAAAAAGTTCAATCCCCCTTCAAAATTGCACTGATATAATCGGGCTGTGAATGATCAGTATATATACTGATAGACATGAGTATAATATGGACCTTCTTGTTCTGAACCATTTCTCCCCATAATATCTCCCAGGATCTTTTGGAGAAATATCTTTGATGACAATTGAGCATAAAACAATTCAGGCTAACGGTATAAATTTAAATGTAGCAGTGGCTGGTGAAGGCCCGCTTGTGCTGCTTTGTCATGGGTTTCCCGAACTATGGCTTTCCTGGCGAGCACAAATTATTGCGTTATCTGAAGCCGGCTATCGTGTCGCCGCTCCCGATATGAGGGGGTATGGAGATACAGATGCTCCGGAAGAGATTGAAAAATACTCTGTTTTCCATCTTGTCGGAGATATGGTTGGTATTGTTCATGCCCTTGGTGAAGAAAAGGCAGCGGTCGTTGGCCATGACTGGGGATCTTATGTGGCCTGGAAATCTGCACTTTTCAGGCCTGATATTTTCCATGCTGTTGCCGGACTTTCAGTTCCTTTTGTCAGGCGTGCACCGCAACAGCCTATTTCCATGATGCGCAAAACCGCAGAGCGGCATGAGGCGGAGTTTTATCAGGTCTGGTTTCAGGAACCGGGAGTAGCCGAAAAAGCGTTTGAATCTGATGTCAGGGCGATGCAGACGGGGATGTTCTATACCTGCTCAGGTGATGCCCCTGATGACAAATTATGGGAACCTGCATGGCCTAAAGGAACGGATCAGAGTGCGCATTTCAAAGAGAATGCAATCCGGCCTTCCTGGCTAAGTGAAGAAGAACTTGAGGTCTATATCAGTGCATTTGAGAAGAAAGGATATCGCGGACCCCTGAACTGGTACCGCAATATTGACAGGAACTGGGAGCTAACGGCAGCATATGAGGACGCCAAAATTCAGGTGCCGGCCTTATTTATGATCGGCGACAAGGACCTGACAATGAATTTTGCCAAGCCTGCAATTGAGCACCATGATAAAGTTGTTCCTACACTTACCAAATCTGTTGTAGTTCCGGGAGTTGGGCACTGGATACAACAGGAGGCTCCTGACATTGTAAACAAAGAGCTTCTGGAGTTTCTTGGCAAGCTGAATATTGAGAGTTCATAAGAGGTTTTTCGGCAGTTTTAACTGCATTTTCATGCCTTTATGTATCATATATTGACTGGAGCAACATACAGGGCATGAACAATGCAGGATTTTATTGTTGGCATTTTTGATGATTACGGGTTGCTAGTCCCCTATTCCATCATTATTGCATTCATAGGCCTGAGCGCTTCCAGTATTAGCCAGTTGATTGCATCTCTGGCTATTATCTGCGGCTTGTATGTGCTTATTTTTAAAATGTTTGCGATGACGCTTGAATTTGGCCTACTTGATCTGACTGACTTTTTCGGGTTGCCTGCCGAGCAGGGCAATCTCCTTATGATGGGGCTGTTTGTTTACTCGGTGGGTATTGGCACCTATCTCATCAAGGGAGTTGTGCTCGATAAAAATATGTAACCCCCAGCGCAATCAGTCAGACTCTTTCATGTTGACTATCATAGCAAATGCATCCCGTTTTTTCATGGACGAGGTTTTTGCAATTGCAGAGGCAAGCATTTTTGTAGGACAGCCTTCGTCAAGTAATGCCTGAACAAGAGCCAGTGCTTCCAGATTTATTTCAGTGCTTTCCTCTTCCTGAATTTCAGCACCTTCAATAACGATAGCCAGTTCACCTCTTGGCTTATCCTGCTGAGATATCTCCTCTGAAAGCTCCTGAGCAGTGCCCCGGTAGATATGCTGCGTATGCTTGGTAAGATCTTTGCAGACCGCTATATGCCTGTCACCCAGCGCGGTCTGTATATCGTTCAGTGTTTCGACAATACGGTGAGGAGATTCAAAGAATACGACTGCATAGGCTGCCTGTTTAAACTGCTCAAAGAGACGGGTACGAGCACCGGTTTTTCTGGGAGGAAACCCAATAAAGCGGAAGTCTGCTGCGGAAATTCCTGATAATGACAAGGCTGTTGTTACTGCATCCGGCCCTGGAACCGGGCAGACTTCGATATTATGCTCTATAGCAGCACTTACTATATGAAAGCCGGGATCAGAAATTAGAGGCATTCCGGCTTCTGATACAAGTGCGATCCGGTCTCCCTGCTGAAGGCGCGCAAGTATCTGAGGTGTACGGTTACGTTCATTGTGGTCATGGTAGGAAATAAACTCGGAGGTAATACCAAATTCAGTAAGCATTGCCCTTGCCGTTCTTGTATCTTCAGCGATTACTGCATCGACACTTTGCAATATATCAAGTGCGCGCAGTGAAATATCCGAAGAGTTTCCTATTGGCATACCAACGATATAGATTACTCCCTCGACCGCTTCCTGTGTTGCAACCTGAGTTATTGTTACAACCAGTTCTGCCCCAGGTTTTTGAAGCTCCTTTACCAACTCACGGTTTAAAGCGGATGATCCTCTGGACGAGGATGTGCAAAGTGTTCTTGGTTGTGGCTTATCATTCCTGCGGATGATCAATGGATCACCCCGCCTGAACAGAGGATTCATACGAGCCTGAATGACTTCTTCAATACCGTTACAACTGAGATGTATGCTAACACTGCCCCGCAATGCCAGCAGAGCTTCTTCGTCATATTCACAGTCAATACCAATTATGCAGGTGCCTGTCTGGGTAATATCGGTATCATGGGTAAATTCAAAGGTTTTAGCATGGGTGGCCTTGATATTCGGATGGCCTTTGCAGGTAATGACAGCTTTGTTTGGCATAAGTTTTCCTGTTAAATCGCTATGGCTTCTATAAGCATTGTGGTGCGATTTGAGCCGCGAACCAGATGTCGGCCCCACATAGTTCTGACAGGAGGGTCGCCTGCAAAAACCTCGCTTTTACTGACTTCAAACCCTGCCTGCCTGTAGGCATCTGGCAGATCAGGATTATCAGCGGGTTTTTTTAATTCCCCCAGACCTAAACGCTGCATATAATCATCATCTTCAAATACGGAGTAGTTTAACAGAACCGTTAACTCTGCTCCTGTTTTACAGATAGCCCGTATCTTTTTCAGGTTATCTATATCCGGTTCAGATGTAATGCGCATTAAAGAACCCCATGGGTAATTTATGGACACAATATCTGCCAGATTTTCAAAGGGGCCAGGAAGATTTTCTGCTGCTCCACGAATATAAAGAGCATTAGGCAGTCCACCCTTTTTGGGCTTAGAGGCGGCCGTTCGAGAGTTCTTCTGCATATTTTCAGCAGCAGCATCTATACCTATACAGAGGCATTCAGGGTCTTCTTTTGCAGCATCAAGAATAAAGCGACCATCACCAGTGCCTATATCGATAAGGACCTTGTCCTGTATGAAACTTTCCCTCCAGTCATCAGTTAATGGAAGGATTTGCTTGCCAGCGATCTGGTGGAATGAAGCCACTGAATTATCTGCTCCGGAAAATTAATTACGTAACCAGTTATTACCGGACTTTGGGCTTATTGATCAAGTCTGCCGGGTTATTCTTCAAATCTGCAAGGTAGAGCTGATAAAGAACCGGTTCAAAAATCGAGTTTTTTGGAACATTGTAAAGTTTTCCGGTATCTTTTCCAAAGGTCATAGATGCGTGAAAGCTTTCCGGCGTGAGATATTTTGTATCTGCCTGAATTGTACCGATATTGATATCCTTTACCTTTGACGCCATGTTGAAGCCCCAGATACCAAATGCTGGAATTGTTACATGATAGCTTTTTGTTGCCGCAAAGACCTCTCCCATAGTCTTTTCAATAGACCAGAAAGTCTGCCTGGCAAAGAAAGGGGAAGAACTCTGACTTACCAGGATACCATCTTCACTCATACGACGTGAGAGCATGGTATAGAACTCGATAGAATACAGCTTACTAATCACTTCATTATGAGGATCAGGGAAGTCAAGAATAACACGGTCGTAGGTTGGCCCTTTGCGTTTGATAAAGATAAAGCCATCCTCATTATAAATATGGACACGCTTGTCACTCAAACTGTCTTTATTCAGTTTGCGCAGAGGAGCAAAATCCTTTCCCATTCTGGTCATTGCAGGATCGATATCGACTAGATCAATGCGTTTAATGCCGGGGTATTTAAGCAGTTCTCTAACCGCGAGGCCATCTCCTCCCCCCATTACCAGTACGTTCTCAATTTTGCCGGGAGCAGCCATTACAGGGTGGACCAGAGATTCGTGATACCGATGCTCGTCAATTTCCGAGAATTGAATATGGCCATCAATAAACAGCCTTAAATCTCCACGCTTCCAGTCATTGGTTACGATCAGCTTCTGATAAGGTGTTTGTTTATGCCAGATTACCTGATCGAAATAGAGATTCTGCTGGGCAATTGAGGTAAGCCTTGTGCCTATTATTGTCAGGGTAAACAGAGTGGCAAAGACACAGATTACTATAATCAGCAGCTCTTTGGGTTTCTCGAGGTATTTACGTAAGTAGATAACATTAAGGAAAGCGACAAAAATATTAATGAGGCCTATAGCAAATGAAGCTCGAACCAATCCAAGGCCGGGCAGAAGAAGAAGGGGGAATGCTACCGAACCTATCAATGCTCCGACATAATCAAGAGACAGAACATTCGCAATTGACTTCCTTACGCCACCGACCTGACTAAGAATGCGTGTCAGAATTGGTATCTCCAGACCAACCAATGTGCCAATCACCAGAATGAAAGAAAACATGATCGTCTGGTACATGAAAGGTGTAAAAGGGAAAGCAAAAAACAGTGAGATACTACATACGCCACCAATAAGTGCCAGAGCAACTTCGATATAGATAAAGTTCTGAATCAGCTTATCTTTTATGAACTGACTCAGAAAGGACCCTATTCCCATGGCGAACATAAAGAAGCCAATGGTAATTGAGAACTGATAGATACTATTGCCAAGAAGGTAAGTTGAAACAGCTCCTATAATCAGCTCATAAACAATGCCACAAAGAGCAACAACTGAAATTGACAGCAACAGAATTGCGGCCTGAGCTGGTGGCAAGTCCCCATAGACCTGTTTATCTGTATTATCCTGATTTTCGTATGTGATCGTCATGTTTTTATAGTCTTTAAAATGAAAAAACCGGAGTATTATGAGTACTCCGGTTTTCAGGTGCAGTTATTTAAACTTATTTACCACCAAAACGGCTACCAGAGCTGGAGCGCGCCCGTGGAGAGCTTTGTCTGAATGAAGAAGCCGGCGCAACTCTACGCTGGTTAAAGCTATTCTGGGTAATACCAGCAGATGACTGACGTCCCATCAGATTACTGATCAGGGCACCTGCCAAAAAGCCTGTTGCCAAACCAGAAAGACCATGACCGTAAGAAGATCCGGAAGGACCAGTACCAATCAGGCGTTTGTTACCAGCGTCGACTTCAATCGAGAACAGCTTTTTCTCGCCAGAATCCGCAACACCGTTTTTGTTGTCATCTTTGAAACCCTCAAATTTTGCATCTTTGAGCAGCTTCATTGCAATCAAAGATTCCTTGTAAAAACGAGGATCTTTGTTCATTTCAGTCTGCATGTCACTAGCAAGCTGCGTCATGTGCTTTTCTTCAGCCTTTTCGATAGAATTTTCTTTCAGATATTTATCGAATTTAACCAAAGCAGCTTCAGCGCGCTTAAGAGCTTCTCTCAGATCGGGTTTTGCCGAGGAGCCTGAATCTCCCAAAAACGCGTATGCTAATACCGCGATTACAACGAATACACCAATGTATCTCATAATATTTCTCTTTTGTTGTTTCTTCCCAAGCCTGACCTAGAGATCAGACACATTCATTAGATATATGTAGAGCCTATCTGCTAATATAAGGGGTTATTTCAACATTTGTACCCAATATTCTTCATGCAAGCCAGGAGCATGAAAATCCTTAAGATGGCCTACTTTGTCAAATCTAGCTTCATGCAATTCTTTCTCAGCAGAAGATGATACATCTGAAGGCAATGTGGCAAGCAAAAATCTTGCTTTGTGCTGAATGCCTTCCTGTCTGTAGTGCTTTAACTGCTCTCTAACTGGCGGAATATGATCGATATCCTCATCTTCATCATGAACACGCCATCCGAGAATAAATCCCATTTCACTTTCGGCCATAGGATTTACGTCATAAAACTCTAAAGTTCCAGTTATTGGTTCTATCGCTTCATAACTGTCCTCTTCAATTAGAGGCAGACCATAAATTAACTGTGCCTCTTCCTCATCATGAAACTCAGGCACGGTCAGCTCAAGCTTTGCTCCCATAGAAGTATAGAGTTTTTTCGCTTCAGCATATATATCTTCACCATCTTCTTCGTAATCACTTGTCGTAATGAAGAGTTTGCGAATTCCGTCAGCCTTTAACATCTCGATGATTTCTTCCATCATCATACGCCCCCAGCCTTCTCCCTGGCGGCTTTCCGTTACATATGTCCATGATAACCAGCATATGTCCTGAACATCAGGATCCTGCCTTGCACCGATTACACCAATTACCCCGCTTTTTGAATCGAGTGAAAAACCTCCGCTTTCATCGAGAACAAACATTCCTTCAATTGAATGACTAAGACTCTCATATGCCTCTTCAGCATCATCTTCATCATGCTCATTGATTATGTCGACTACCCTGGACAAATCTGAACGTTTCATTGGACGAAGTGCAGGTTCCTTCTTCTTTCCGCCGAATAAAGAGAAACTCATATTTTGGATATCCTTGAATTCAGTTGTTCAACCTAAATTTCAACCCTGCTACAGTCGAATTAAGGCTGAATTTTGTGCGTTATTTTCTATTGTCTGGTGTGTATAGCAGTTTGCAAATTTTTCTCAATCTATTTCAAATTGTTCTTGAATGCTTATATGCATACAGATATGGACAGAAGAACAAATGATACAAGAAAAAGAAAGAAGATATGAAAGTTAAACAGCTTTTTGTAGATGCGTACTATTGTAGCGGCCAGCTGGATGATGCTGATGTGCTGATGGATGTAATGAGAGAAAGTGTTGAGTCGGTTGGAGCACAAATTGTGAACTCCTGTAAGACCAACTACCAGCCACATGGTGTGACCAATGTTCTGGTTCTGGCAGAATCTCATTGCGTAATTTCAACCTGGCCAGAGTATGGTTATGCGGCGGTAGACATTTTATTATGTAATGATTCTATGGACCCAATGGATGTCTGGGTATTATTACGTAAATTTCTCAAGCCAGAAGAAGAAGAAGCTCAGAATTTTGTAAGACAGCTCACGCCTCCTGGCATGAGGGAGAAAAAATAAAAAGCCTGTTTTCAGGCAGTTTTCTCCTGTGTTTCCAGAAACAGTGTTTCGAACTCTTCTGCAAGAACAGGCCGGCTGTAGTAATAGCCCTGAGCGTAAGTGCAATCCTGAGCTGACATAAATTCTGCCTGCTCGATTGTTTCTATACCCTCGGCAATAACATCCAGTTCAAGCTCACGTGCCAATGTCAAAATTGCCATAGCTATAGCTGCGTCCTGACGATCCTCTGCAACACGAGATATCAGACTCCTGTCAATTTTCAGATCGTTTACAGGGAAGTTTTTTAACCTGGCGAGAGAAGAATGCCCTGTGCCAAAATCGTCTATTGAAATATGAGCGCCTAAATCTCTTAGTTTATTGAGAGACTCCAGAACAACCGATGTGTTGTCAGCAATCATACTTTCGGTTATCTCAAGGGTCAGGTTTTTATAAGATATACCTGTCTGCATAACCGCGTCCTGAACCACCTCGACAAAATCGCCCTTACGCAATTGAGCCAGAGAGACATTTACTGCCATAGTAAAATTATCAGAAAACTTCTTGTTCCAATTTACGCATTGCCTGCAGGATTCCAATAGTACCCAATTGCCAAGTTCATTAATAAAACCTGTTCGTTCTGCTATTGAAATGAACTCATCAGGCGGAACTATATTACGTTCCGGATGCCTCCACCTGACCAGTGCTTCTGCCCCTACTACAGCACCGGTTTTAAGCTCTATGACAGGCTGATACTGCAAAAACAGCTCATTATTTTCTATAGATTTATGAAGATCTTTTTCAAATTTCTGTGCTTCTTTACGCCTGATCTGCATTTCCTTATTAAAGAAATGATATGTACCGCGGTTTACTGCTTTTGCCTGATAAAGAGCTTCATCACCGCTTCTGACCAGCGCCTCAACGTTTTCTCCATCTGAAGGAGAGAGAGCTATACCGATACTTACGCTTACTTTAAAGTCAAAGCACTCGACATTGATAGGTTCAAGAAGAGAATCCAGCAGTCTGCTTGCTACAATAACCACATCACGCTCTGATTGAATGTTGGTTGCAACAACCGCAAATTCATCTCCTCCCAGTCTTGATATTATATCACTTTCCCGGGTTGCTATCTGCAAGCGTTTTGCAATTTCGACCAATAACTGATCACCTGCCTGATACCCCATCAGGTCATTAATGTCCTTGAAGTTATCTACATCCAGAAATAATACGGCAACCATTGTTTTCTGACGGCTGCTCAGCGCCATAGCGTCTTTAATTCGTACCTGAAAGAGACTTCTGTTTGGAATACCGGTTAAAGAATCTCTATAGGAGAGATCCAGCAGTTTTTTCTCACTGCCTTTCAGAGATATTGCGTATTTAATTATACGCTTAAGCAATGCAGGGGTAAGTTCACTATAAGCTAGGCAATCAACTACCCCGAGCTCTTCTGTGGCTTTGGCGGCAATTTCATTTGGCTCATTTGTCAGGAATATTGTGGGCAAACTCTGGTCATGCAAGCCTACATAACGCTGGAATTCTACCCCACCATTATTCTCAAGTTCATATCTGACCAAACAAATATCAAACTTTTCGGATGAAAGTTCTTTTATCCCCTTGATATAATTGTCTGTCCACAAAATATCATAGTGGCTGATATCTTCGCTACCGAGCAATTCCTGAATATTACTATAATTATCCCCGGAATCGTCGACCAAGAGTATCCTGACTGGTGATACGCTACTCATAAAACCTCATCCATCCTCATCAACCGCCAAGATATCAGACTAGTAGAAATATTTCGTAAATTTGCATCTTCATAGGTAACGTATTGATATGTATTGATTTTACAACTGTGTTAATTCGTCTAATATGCCTGTGTGACAGATAGCTTTAAACCAATAGCAGATATGATATTTTTTATTTTGAGGGCATTAACTCTGGAGCAAAAATAGATCCCGATCTCACTGTGCTGCACAAAAATATTCTTAAGTGCTGACAATTGCTCAGAAATACCTACATAAGAACCAGATTCAGAACCTCAGTGTATCAAACAAATCAAAATTTTATTAAACCATAGTCGGGAGACTGTAATGAACGACCAGAATAAAGAACAAATGAACCTGTCTGATGGTGAGACAGTTAGCGGCCAGCTGGAACTGAAAACATTTGCCATGCCTAAAGATACCAATGCCAATGGCGATATTTTTGGCGGCTGGGTACTTTCGCAGATGGACCTTGCTGCTGGTGTTACAGCACGGGAAAAAGCACGTGGACGTGTAGCAACAATAGCTATTGATGCGATGAAGTTTGTCCGCCCGGTCAGAGTTGGTGACCTGTTATGCGTTTATTGCTCAATTGTTAAAATCGGCAATACATCAGTTCGTATTTCTGTTGAAGCCTGGGTTGAAAGGTATCAGTATGGAGTCAGAAAAAAGGTGACAGAGGGTATATTCACTTTTGTTGCTATTGATGAAGAAGGGCGTCCACGTCCGATACCAACGGCTTAATGGAATGAAATTACTCAGTTTTTCTATTTTTCTTTCGGCATTGATTGTAGGTGGCGTGATTTTCGCCACCTTCTGGCTTGACCACAAGAAGGCTGACAATGAAAATATATTTCAGATTACTCCAAGCGGTAATCTGGTAAAATATAACAAGAAGACACTTACTATGACCCTATGTGGATTGTCCGGGCAGAAATATCGCTGCCTGGAGTTTGAGAAACAACCCTAAGGGCAAGACCTGCATTATATAAAAACCTTGAAAGTCATAAATCTCCAACCATATAGTTATCATGATAACTTATTGCAATTTCGGAGATTAACCATGCAGCGGATTCAAGAACGCCTTGAGCTGATCAGCTTCAGAATATGTCCCTTTGTTATGCGTGCACAGATAACGGGGCTTGAGAAGGGATGTGAGTTTAAAACAACCTATATTGACCTAGCAAACAAGCCGCAGTGGTTTCTGGACCAATCACCAACAGGTGCTGTCCCTGCGATTAAAATTGATGGGTATTTTATTTTTGAAAGTGCTGTGATCTGCGATCTTATTGATGACCTTACACATGATACGCTCTACCCTTCAGACCCTGTTCAAAAATACTATAACAAGTCATGGATAGATTTTGCTTCAGACCTGATATTTAAACAGTTTGCTGTTTTAACTGCAAAAGATAAGGCCACTTATGATGAAAAGGTTGAAGAAATACTTCCAGCCCTTGCGATTGTTGAGAAGCAGATCTCTAACAAACCATTCTGGAATGGCGAACAGTTCAGTATAATTGACGCAGCTTATGCTCCACTTCTTCATCGCTTTAATCTGGTTAAGGAGCACTTTAATATTGACTATCTGCAAGGGTATCCAAAGCTAAAATACTGGACCGGCTGTGTGCTTACCAACAGCTCTGTTAGGCAAGTCTGTAATGAAGAATTTAATGCAGAGTACCTTGAATATCTGAACAAGCGCGAGACTTACCTCACAAGCGGTACATAAGTTCAACACTCAGATAATATGTTAAATTTTTTAACGTTCGCGGAGTTGTCATCTTCGCGTAATCCCTGATAGTGTCAGGACAATTCTCATATGGCCACTGCTTCATATGGGGAATTTTTTTCTATTAAGGCGTTTATCATGTTTTTTTTAAAAGACCTTCCTACGAGGGAAATGCTTAACGCATACGGGGATGTTTACCCGGATATGAAGCCCGATGCTGTTGAGAAAGCTCTTATACTTCTTCGCCACGCCAGCCTGTTAATGCGTGATCTTGAAAAATATTTTGCCAAGCACAGCCTCTCTCAAACCAGGTTTATTATTCTAATTCTTCTTGACAGGCAGCCAGATCAGGATGGGCTGACTGCAATTGATCTGGTAAGCAAAATGGATATCAGTAAAACGGTAATTTCTAAAACAGTTCATTCACTGGAAAAGGAAGGTTTAATAAAAATCAGTGAGCACAAACATGATGCGAGGTCCAAATGGCTGCGGCTGACTGTGAGCGGCAAGAAAGTACTAAGTGACGTGCTCCCAGGCTATTATAAGATTATTAACGACTTCATGGAAAATAACGATACTCAAGCCCCATAGCTCCCATCTGCAATATGCCTTGCGGGGGATCTGCTAATTTTTTCTTACTTTTATCATATATAAATTGTTATTTCCTATACTTCCATATCGCAAGTCAAATCAGTTGTTGGAACCACGATACTTGCAGGAAGTGGGAGTCAGGGTTGCGATATGCACCAATCCGCCAGAACATTAAGCATTATGTTAATGCTGTCTTTTTTGATTGTCACTGGAGTTGTGTGTGCACCAGTTATCTATTACACACTGTATCTAACCCGTCAGACCCTGATACAGGAAAAATCTGTACATATCAGTTCTCTTGCCAAGAACCGTGTAGAGCAGATACAAGGGCTTCTTGAAAAAAATATTACTAATCTAAATCTTGTATCAAGCCGTACACAGTTGCGTTTATCCATGCAGTCCTATAACCAGGACTCTGCCCCTGAACATCTACAAAAAATGGTCAGGATACTTAATGATGCGAAGCTTAGTGCCCCTTACATGAAGCATATCAGCCTGATTAATACCGAGGGTAAGGTCGTCGCTTCAACAGACAAAAAGAAAATCGGGACATCAGTAAAAAAATCCCGAGAATTTCTTCAGGGAAAAAATACCGGTGCAGTACACAGGATTTTTTCACAGCAAGACACTCCTTTAATATCTGTCACAAGTCCAATGCGCTTAGATGGAAAAATTATTGGCATTTCCTGGAGTGAAATGGGTTTTAAAGAGTTCAATGACATTATGCTTGATGGAACCGGGTTGGGCAAAACCGGTGAGCTGCTGATTACTGGTCTTTCCGAAAATGGAGAAAATATTTTCCTGGCTCCCAGCAGGCACAACAAGGCTATAAGCTTCAATAGTATATTTGCCAGAGAGCATAAGATATTTACTGATCTGGTTACTGAAGGGCACAAGAACTCTGCCAAATTACAACCAATTGTAGATTACAGAGGCAGGAAGGCCATTGCAGCATTCAGTAATATTCCAAAACTGAACTGGATGGTCATGGCCAAAATTGACTGGTCAGAAGTAGAAGAGCCTATCGTATCTGAACAAAACAGCATTATGATAATGATGGCCATTCTCATTGTCCCCTTTATTGTTCTATGTGCAATATTATCCAGACTTCTAACCAATGCTGTATATATGGCTGAGGAAAAGACAAACTCCATTATTGATACGGCTGGCGATGCTATTCTGCTCATTGGGGATAATGGCCATATAGCAGGTATCAATAAATCTGCAGAGCAACTGTTTGGATACAACAGAGAAGAATTAATTGCAAAACCAGCTACGATACTTATAGATCCATCCAAAAGAGATCAGTATAGCAAGCTATTAACCAGAATGTGCGAGGCGACATTTACACGGTCTCTCAGGCAAATGGAACTCACTGCCGCAACTTCTTCCGGTGACATTATTCCGATGGAGATTTCTGTCAGTCAGACAAATACTGCCGGGGATATAAAACTAATTATTATTGGGCGGGATATTACAAAAAGGCGAGAAATAGAAGAGACAATCAATAATAGTATACAGAAACAAAATGAACTGATCGAAACCCAGAAGCTTTTTGTAAATATTGCAACTCATGAGTTCCGCACTCCCTTGTCAATGATATCTAATGCAATACAACATCTTGAAAGATCAGATGAATCACTGACTGAGGATTACCTGCTATCTAAAACAGGAAAAATACGTTTTGCAGTTGGGCGGATGCTAAAACTTATCGAACGCCTGTTATCGCTATCCAATATTGAAATGCGCAGTTTTTCTCTTGATATTAAATCCTGCAATATTGAAGAGCTGCTAAGACATAGTTGCGACTTTCACCAGGATCTGGCTAAAAGCCATAATATTGTCGCCGAAATAGATACCTTGCCCCAGTTCATACGCGCTGATGCCATTACTTTAGAGCAGATACTCAATAATTTAATAGAAAATACGATTAAATACTCTCCCGAAGGAGGGGGTATTTATATATCAGCCAAAGAAGATCAGGACTTTATTGAAATAAAAATACGGGATACCGGGCTGGGTATTGATGCTGATGAAATTCCGCGACTGTTTGAACGATTTTTCAGATCAACAAACTCTGTGGGTATAGCAGGGACCGGTATAGGGCTCCATCTGGTAAAGATCCTTACAGAAATGCATGAAGGAACTATCAGTGTTGAGAGCCAAACTGGTAAGGGAAGCACTTTTATCCTGAGGCTTCCTATACAGGGCCCAAAACAAGAACAGAAACAGGACAACTTACAAACGGGTTGTGCGGCATAACCAGGGAGATAAGAAATGGCAACAATACTGTGTATTGATGATGAAGATTACCTCCTTGAGGATCTTGCTGAACTTATGGAGTCCTGCGGGCATAAGGCTATTAAAGCTAATGATGGCCAAAAAGGCCTTCAAATGATCCTTCATCTTAAACCTGACCTGGTGATCAGTGATATATCCATGCCTGGTATGAGTGGTCTGGAACTGCTTCGTGAGTTGCGCGGAAACTACCCGGAGTTTGCCGAGATGCCTGTAATTCTGCTCTCAGCATTTTCTGATCGCAAACAAGTTCTAAAAGGATTTGATGAAGGTGCTGATGACTACCTCACCAAGCCAGTAGATTTTGAGTTACTGGATCGTAAAGTTAAAGCCATACTTCGACAGGTTGATCGTATAAAAAAGAAAAACGAGGGAGAGCTGATAAAACTTGTCGAATCTCTTTCCGGAACTGGCACACCTGCTACAGCAAGTAGTCATGCTTCTCCTAAAGAATCTAGTAAAGCTGTAATGATTGATGACACACCAGGAGCCTTTGAAGAGTCAGTTAATACCAATTGTAAGCCGGTCTCACCAAAGCAGCAGAAAAATCAGGAAATAGACTGGCGCGATTCTCCTGATGCACAAACTGTCTATGGTTCAACGCTCAATGTTAAAAAATCTAAAAATAAAGATAACTATAAAAACCCAGGTTTGATGCAATGGGTTGCGCAGACTACTACTGAAATAGTGAAGCAGTTATTCCCTGACAAGGGTGCTGTTGCCATGAACCAGAATGGTGGTGTCTATGTTTGCTATAGCGATGCGGATGAAGAAGTTGCAGCCAGCAGAAACAGAAAACTAACTGCAGAAGTTGAAAATCAACTCAAAAATAAAAACATTCCGAAACCAGTCAGTGAAGAAGATATTCTGGATTTAACACTTGTCTCTGAAGCTCCATATCAGGCGAAGGTACGCAAAGAAGATATGGAGAACCCTGAAAAGTTTTCCAAAGCTGTTCAACAGGAAGTTACACTTTCAATACCTAAAATTGAAACTGTATCTGACCTGATGAACTACCTTGATGACAGAGGGGCAGACATTATTCTTCTGAACCTTCTTGACAGAAAAGGGCGTGCACTACCAATAAATTTTTATAACTTTAATCAGTCAGCCAGAGAGCTTATCAGCGCAGGCTTTACCAGCATTGATGAAAGGGATATGGCAGAAGCCGGCTATAAAATTGATACATTGTTTCTGAAGCTTATAGCAAATAAAATCCCTTACCTTGATCCAAATGAAATTGTTATGCTTGATGTTCACTATACGACACTGATTGCAGCAGAGTTCCAGAGATTATATATACCGAAGGTGAAAGAGCTTACACGTATGAGTAAAACAAAACTCATACTGAATATCCGCGGAGTTACCAAAGCTTCGAAGAGCAAACCATTTAAAGAAGTGCTCAAGCCACTTGGCACCGCAGCAAAAGGCTGTACCATCCAGATTACACCTGACGAATTTGTCGATTTTATCAGTTCCCCCCTGCCTGTCAGTGGAATAGTAACCTCCTACTTACAGACTGACTGGAGTGAATTCAGTGCTGACCTCGTACATAAAGCAAGGGCGTCACTTACGAACTCCAGGATACCCATGATTGTACGTGGTGTCCCCAACATGGACTATATAAACAAGCTTCAGAAGTTCGGATTTGATGGATATGGCATTACTGAAAATTAGTATCGACTTTAGCGTGATACCTTTTTTAATGCATTGAACCAAACTGGCTTTACAAACGACCTACCTGTCGAGCCGGGGATAAGGTATTTCCCCTGTTATATTTTAAGGACAGGTTATGATGAAGGTTATTACAATAATATCATATGCAATATTATATTGCTTATTATCTTCAGGTTTTCAGGTAGCACAGGCTGCACATTTTTCTAAACCAGCTGAACAGTCATCTAATGTTTACAAAGTTGCCAGCCAATATTGTCATGGACATCGCAAAGTAACCGGACGGACAGCCATTGCAAGCAAAAGAAGTAAATCTGAAAAGAGAGCAAGGCGTAAATGGAAAGAGCGTGTTGTTTTTCTTATGCCGTGGAGCTGGGGACAGGCGGACTGGGCCAAGGCAAAAGAGCGTGGATATGTTTGCGGTAAAAAACATGGAACGTGGCGTTGCCGGGCATCGGCTATTCCCTGTGCCGGATGGCCGAAGAGATAATGAATATATGAGCGACTACATACCGGTAGTCGCTCATATATAATGTTAAGCTGCTTTCTGTTCAGGGTTACTTCGGTTAACCAGAAGAACCATAGCGACTGCAGGCACAGCAAGAATAATTGCTGCTATCGCTAACTGTAGATTTGATAATGGTATCAAGTTTCCACCTGGTGTTGCCAGACACAAGCCTGCCACCATCAAAAGTAACCTTACTGGCCATTGTGTAAATGCATTTTTTGTCAGATCCCCAAGGCCAACCAGATATCCCTGCAGGGCACCGGCAATCATTGTAATGCCTATCAGTGCAGACACTGTCATCATAATGATATGAGGCCATGAAGCTTTCAGAATAAATGCTGTATCAAGCACAAAGAAAAACGGCACGAAGTAAATAATACTGCCGAGCCTCATTGCTTCAAACCCAGTTCTGATTGGTGGTGCTCCTGCAACGGTAGCAGCCGTATAAGCTCCTAGTGCAACAGGCGGAGTTATATAAGACACCATCCCCCAGTAGAAGATAAACAGGTGGGCAGCCAACGGGTCCAGACCTCCCTGCACCAATGCAGGAGCAAGAACGATGGCCAGAAAGATGTAAGCCGCAGTTACAGTCATACCGATGCCCATAATGAAGCTTGTAATAGCTCCCATTACAAGAAGTACGAGTGTGTTTCCTCCAGCCATAAAGACAAGTTCATTAACGAAAGTACTTGTCATTCCTGTTACGGAAAAAGCTCCCACGACAAGACCTACCCCTGCCAGAATAGCTGTTATTTCGACCAACAGTTTTCCGGTTGAGATAATAAAGTTTTTCAGGGCTGTCAGATCCCAGCGTTCTTTTGAAGCCACCTGGTTAATAAGGATAAGCAGTGCTGTTGCATAAAATGGCGCGTGAGCTTCTCGCTTCAAGTAAACGAGCATTACTATCAACAGAACAAAGACGGCAATGAAGTGCCACCCTTCCCGCAAGGTTTCCGAAATTTTGGGAAGTTCCTCTCTTGTTAGTCCAGGCATCTTTTCACGTGCAGCATGCGCATCGATCTGCACAAACAGGGCAAAGAAGTAAAATACTGATGGTATTATCGCTGCGACAGCAATGGTTATATATGGTGTTTCCAGAAACACAGACATAATGAAAGCTGTTGCACCCATTATCGGGGGCATTAATACACCACCAGTTGATGCACAGGCTTCTACTCCTGCTGCATAGTGTCTGGAAAAGCCCGTCTTGCGCATTGCCGGGATTGTCATCACTCCGGTCGTAACAACATTAGAAATAACGCTGCCGCTCATTGATCCCATCAGACCGCTGGCGAAAATGGCGACTTTTGCCGGCCCGCCTCTGACATGCCCCAATAAAGCAAAGGCCAGATTAATAAAGAATTTTCCACCTCCGGTCTGCTGCAGAGCTACACCAAAAATAAGAAAACCGATAACCAGATTTGCCAGAGCCCTCATGGGAATACCAAGAATGCTCTCATTACTCATTGCATGATAAGCAGCCGCATCCTGCCAGGAGCTTGTCTGTCCTGAAATTATGTTCGGCATTTTATCTGCAAACAGAGGATAGACTGATATTATTGCGACAATAATAAACAGTGAAAAACCACCTGCACGGCGGGTTGCTTCCAACAGAATTACCCAGAGTAATACGGCTGCAATAACCATATGCAATGGAGCACCGAATTCCCAACCTTTATCAAGAATTTCCTTGCTCATATACATAAAGAGGCAGACAGTTGCTATTGTAGCTGCAAAGAGCACCCAGTCGTACCATGGCACACTCTCTCTGCTTGCTCCCTTCGTTGCCGGAAATACTATAAATACGAACGGGATGAACAGGGCGAGCAAGCCGTACTGGTAATTATTATCCAGGATTGTGTAATCTATAAAAAATCCCAGATTAAAAAACTGATTAACTGCCAGATACACACCAATGATGGTTGCGATAACGAAACTTATCTGCCAGCCGGTTGATAGCTTACGGTGGAGGGACGGGCCCTCCTCCGTTTGCTCGATATTTTCTATCGACTTATCCGTCATGGATTCATGCCAGCTTTCGTTAGAGCTTCAGAACGGACTTTCAGCCATTCTTTTTTATAAGCTTCGTCGTCCGCTATTTTTTTATCTTTCATGGTTGCCCATGCAGCAGCCAGTACGTCCTGACGTTTGATCAAAGCGTTATTGTGCGCTTCCATTTCATCAGTCCAGGCACCAGCTTCTTTCCAGTACTTAACAGCAGCTTCATGATAAGGAACTGCCCATTTGAAAGACTGTTTTTCAATAGCCCATCCTTTTAGTGCAGCCATTGAATCCTTGTATTTAGGATACTGTGTATGGATTGCTTTGGTCATAGAATATACCAAGCCGCTATCCTGACTGCTAAGAGTGATAAGGATCGGGTAAGGGTATGCAGCACCTTCCAGAGGCTGTTCTTTTGAAATGTTACCGGAACCAATTGTTGCTTTATGCTTCAGCACATATGGTGCAACCTTATTCAACCGTGCCCAGCCTTCTTTGTCGCCATGCGGCATTGGTGGCCAGTAAATTCCTCTTGGTGAGGCTTCCAGCTTTCTTGTTGGACCAGAAACTGTGGATGCAAAAGCAGCATCTACCTGTCCACTGACCATTCCCTTCCATGAAGCTCCGTAACCTGGAAACTTAACAACTGTTACATCTTTCCAGGTTAACCCGCCAAATGCCAATGCGGCTTCCATGCCGATATTCAAAGCATCACTACCAACAACAAATGCAACACGCTTTCCTTTTAAGTCAGCATATGTCTTGATGTTTGCATCTTTAGCAGTACCAACCTGAAGGTTTGCCTCTGAAGTTGCACTTACCAGCAATCTAAGTGGCTGAGGACCCCAGTTGCGGGCAGCAAATAACGACACGCCTTCAGAAGCAAAATAAGTTGCTCCACCATTTGCAACGAATTGTACTTTTCCTTTGCGCAAAGGTGTCAGGCGGGAGATATCGTTTTTCCCTGGAATTACACGAAGGCTGGTTCCGTATGCATCTTTAAGTGCTTTACCGATGGCGACGGCCTGATTATAGCCGGTTGTGCCAGTATTGTAGGCACTCCATGCAACTGTTTTGGGAAGCTTTACATCATCTGCAAGAAGGGGGGACGTTGTTACAGTAGCGGCGAGCAACATGCCCAGCCCTATGAAAGATCTAGAACTCATTATATTCTCCCAGAATTGTAGTCTGAAAGCTTAATTATTGTAATTACCTATCAGACTATCATTATAGTGTTTTGAGTATCTAGAGACTAAACATATAACTATTTTAGTATATAAGACGATTGTCTTAGTTATGGGAATTTTATTGAAAAATTAGCAATATCATACTAATGAAAAGCCAGAAAAGCCTCTCTAATTTCGTTATGCGGAATTCTAAGGATTTAATTTCTATTTTCCCCGATGCAGGCTTTGCGGGAAAAGGCCGCTCTGACAGTGCAGAGCAGCGTTTTATCACATCCTGATATATACTGAAAAACTGAAATTAACAAATCAGGCTGACAGTTCTTTTGAACGTTTTGTTGCTGCAGCAATGGCATTATCCATAATTGGCTGCAAACCGTTATCTGCCATCAGAACTTCCAGTGCGGCAGCGGTGGTACCGTTTGGAGAGGTAACGTTCTCCCTTAGCCGGGATGGTTCAAGATCAGAATGCCTCATTAACTCGGCAGCGCCCGATACAGTTGCCCGAGCAAGCTGTTTAGCAAGATCCTCGCTCAGCCCGGCTTTAATACCAGCCTGTGCCATACATTCAGTTAACCAGAATATATATGCGGGCCCCGAACCTGACAGAGCGGTAACGGCATCCATATCATCTTCATTTTCGGTCCAGGCTGTTTCGCCTATAGCTGACATCAGAGCACCTACGGTTTCGCGGTTTTCTTCTGAAGTATTTTTATTTGCACAAAGAACTGTCATCGCCCGTCCGATTTCTGCGGGAGTATTTGGCATTGCCCGGACGATAGCCTTATCTGCCCCAAGAGCATCTTCAAAATTTGACAGTTTCTTTCCGGCTGCAACTGAAATAATAACAGTATTACTGTTAATCACTTTTGCAATGCCGGGCAGCACTTTATCCATGATCTGAGGTTTCACACACAGAATTACAATAGAAGGATTAAAGCCTTCAGATACCCCGGTGACGGCCTCTATTTCATATTTGGATAAAAATTCTCTTATTTCTTCGGGCGGAGAAGGGTCCTGCACAGTTACCTGTGTGGGCTCAACACCTTCTTCCAGTAACCCCGCAAGGATGGCACCACCCATTTTGCCTGCGCCGACAAAAAGGATAGTACCTTCAAATTCATTAAGCATATAACTTACGCCTGTCCTTCGGTCTCGAACATACTTGTTGCGAGTGCTTCCGGAGCAGTTTTTCCTGCCCATACTACAAACTGAAATGCCTGATAGTAGCGCTCGCAAGCTTCCAGACCGGTGTATAAAAGAGCTTCGCACTGCGAAACATTTGGTTCAGTACCGTGAAGCATCAAGCCATGGCGATACATAAGCAAACCATCATTTGCCCAGAGATCGAAGTGTCCAAGCCATAACTGCTCATTAATATTGGCAATCAGCTTATACATTTCAGTCGACCTTGGAACGGGAACTTTCATATCAAAGGCTGACGCAAGATGAAGAGTTTCGAGATCTTCGCGCCAGTTTATCGATACGTTATAGTCTGTCCAGGTCCCCTCTACGGATAAAGTCAACTCATCATCACTACTACGTTCGAAAGCCCAATCGTTTATTGTCGCGATCTTCTCTACCATGTCGATTGGATTAGAGATACGATCAAATTGTGGTTCTATTGACGCCATTAGGTCCCTCTGGCCGGCGTGGAGAACACCGGAATCCTAAATTGCATAAATACGCCCGCGACCCCCTTCGCGAATACATTCTTCTTACTTTTTAATTACCGGGCAAATCAGTTTGCTGCCCGAATAACTAAGACCTAACCGAAGCCCGACTCGTGTGGCAAGGGTGTCACGGGATTGTCCACTTGAAATTATACAACAGGTTGCAAATATTCCCAATGATGCCGTTCGGGCTGTGTATTAACGGTGGATAGTTGGCAAAAGGCCTTGAACATTTTTGCTCAGTAACGTCTACTCGAAAGTGATTTGGAGTGATCGGTTTTAAACGTTATACACAGATGGAAGTACTTGAGTCTAATAAGCGATTCACACATGCGATTCGTTTTTACGGAAACTTTCTTATGAAGCTTACCATCTCATCCAAAACTGATGCTCTCCAACGCAAGGGCTTTGCTATTGAGGTTACAATTCCCAGGTGACCAATGCCCTGTAATTTTACCAACTGATTTTCAACCTTATTTTTTGACAGTTTTTCGGATAGTTCATTTGCATTCCACATACGCACTGTCGTGTCATCCACACCATGTATCAATAGTGTTTTTGGTGATGAGCTATCCACGAAAGCGATCGGGCGGGCCTGATCTGCGTTTTTTGCTGTTGAAAATATTTCTTTGGTTGAGTGCCATGTTGTCGGATCGAAGGCATAAGGTCCAGCCAGACCAATAAAACCATCAGGGCGTGGAATTTCAGTACCAAGGTTATTCAGATAAGTTTTATCATAGGACAGAAGAGCGCCAATATGCGCACCTGCAGAATGTCCAATCAGAATAATGGACCTTGAAGCTGACTGATCCTTAACAAATTTCTGCCAAGCCCATTGATACGCCAAGGCAGCGTCATTTACAAATTCAGGAAATTTTACTTCAGGATACAGGCGGTAATCAGGAATTATTGTTGTATACCCTTTTTTGGCTAATGCTGCGCCCACAAAATGATAGAGATCCCTGTTGCCAGCTGTCCAGCCTCCACCATAATAGAATATGACAAGAGGGGTATTTTTATTTTCAGCGTCTGGTTTATAAATATCCAGCCGGTGCCTGTTATCAGGACCATAAGTAATATTGGTTTCTTTTTTTATTGTGTTTTCTGAAATTGCAGCAATAGCGAAATTTCTGGCTGATTTAGAAAACACAAGTGATCCGACGAGAGCGGAGAAAGCTAACAGAATAATTACAAGACAGAGCATTATGCGAACAACTGCTTTTTTTCCGGGCATTGATTTTCTCTTATATGAACTGGACTATTATTGATACGTACCAACTTCAATGCGAGTTTCATTAAATGAGAAGTCTCCATAAACATGAGAATACCGTCTGAACGATTATTTTGACAATCAACATCAGGGTCAGAATTTACTAATAAATGAAAAAATATAAAAATTATTGAAACTTTTTTTGAACCACCCCGTATCTGCCATGAAACTAAAGTATCACAAAGGCTTAGGGGAATTGAGTTATGTCAGGTTTTATTGGGGGTAGAGCAGTTCAGATTATGCTGCTGTGTGTGGTTCTGGTTGCCAGCGGGTGTGAACGTCAGGTGAACTGGCTTTTCAATAGCAAAGAGAGACAGTTATCGGCACAGCCAGTAGGGAATTTTGTTACTGTATTAAGAGCAGCAAAAACTAATAAAGCCGTGTTTACCGCATCAGTTGATACGAAAAAGGGTGTTATCAGGGTTCAGAACCTGAAGGGGAATCCAAAGGGTGGTAAAAGCTTTGAGCTTTGGGCTATTGGCGCCGGAGAAAAGCCATTGTCTCTTGGAGTTGTGGACAAAAGCGTCAACATTCCAGCCAGTAAGCTTGGAAGCAGCAATCCGGATTTCCTGAAGAATATTTCATTCGCTATCAGCGTAGAGCCTTATGGTGGTTCTCGTACAGGCCAGCCTACAGGTCCTGTTCTTTATACTGGAAAACTCGAACCCGCTGCCAAAACAGGTGGACAGGGGGCTTGATGATCTCCGCAATCATCCCCCAACCTAATCGGGTGATCAGGCAAACGTTGTATCGAGTTGGTTTTGCCAGAGCTTATTGAGTTCGGGGTATTTTGCAATTCTGAAGGTCTCTTTGGTTATCGCTGGTTATGAGGCACATGCGCTGGCATACGTTAACTCTGGTGGTTACTGGGTACCAGATATTTTAATGGAGCTGAGGTTTGGAAAGAAATTGAGGTCGTGGCCATTAAAATTCTGGTATGACAAAAACTTAGTCTGTTATTTTTTTGTATTTAGTTTTTGTGTGATTTTGATTTGGCGTCAATATTTTCCGTCATCAAGTGGTAGGGGATTTTTTCACATCATATCTCCAAACCACTGTCATTGCACGGCTTGACCGGGCAATCCAGTAGCCGTTGTCGCTTGTTGTTTTTTGACGTATTAACGATTGAAGTTGTTACATTTAAAATTTTTTCTTCTTTAAACAAACGAAAATATTCTCGCCACCATTCCAGATGCGAAGTTTTACTTTGTTCCATTCCCTATTAACAGGGCTGTGCAGAGCGCCTAAGCGCTGCTATCTAGCAGTAATTAAATTGCAGGGCTTAAGCGCTCCGCACGGACGTTTATTTTATGCTGTCTCACACGGCTGAACCAAGACAATCCCTTATAGGCGAAAGTCTGCTCAGGCATGACTCAGGTTCGCTACAATAGCCGGGTTAGAGCTCGTCTCGTGAGCAGCCCGGGCTTCAGTGGTTCCTTTATTTCCACGTGCGTCAGGTTCCCGGGACGTCCTCCGACACGGGCACAGACGGTCTGCAGCACCACCCTGAAGGTGTCGGATGTGTGGGAGTATATGAGAGGTTTTGGGGAGGGGGATAAGTTTTTGTTTTTATGAGATAGGTTTATAATGCCGAACCTATTGCAGGACTAAATGGAGCGAGCAGAATGCTCTGCCCTGCTGAAATAATCGGACAAATAATATTAAAAACACAGTCTTATCGATACTATTAGGCTTAAGAGTGTGATCCCTAAATCCTCTCAAGCCTTACATGTGGCTCTGGCGGGAGTTCGGTTGTGATTGTGTCTTCGGGTTTTATGGGGCCGCCCTGCAGGACGATAGCCATTATGCCAGCTTTGAAGGCGGGTTTTCCGTTTTCGTCTTTGCCGATACATGCTGCGGTCAGGCCCTGCTGGAAGTTATCTAGCTGATTGCAGGGGTTTCGGAGGCCGGTGATTTCTATTTTTGCTTCAGGGCCGATGTGCAGGATAGTGCCTTTTGGAAGGTTGAGGAGGTCTATATCCTTTGTTGTGATATTTTCTCCTATCTGGCCGGGTTCAACAGTAAAGCCCTGTTCTTTCAGCTCATCGAAAAGTTCCTGATGGATCAGGTGGACCTGACGGTAGTTGGGAGTTGTCGGATCTTTTTTTATGCGGGAGCGGTGTTTGACGGTTTTACCGCTATGGATGTCACCCTCCACTCCCAACCCGGCAAGGAGCATTATCTCTGACTGGTTTATTTTGCTAAAGTTATATTCTTCACACAGGCTAACTGCGATTACGCGACCTGAACTCATTGCCCCTGACTTTCTGTTTTTACTCACTGCCGGTTTTAGCAGCCAGCTTTTCTTCCAGTTCTTTTATTCTTTGCTCAAGCGCTTCGTTTTCTTCACGGGCTTTCTGAGCCATGGCTTTGACGGCGTCGAACTCTTCGCGCTGAACAACATTCATTTCATTGAGAATTCTCTCTGCCTGAGAGCGTACGACATTTTCTATTTCTTTTTTTACACCGTGGGCTGCGCCTGCGGCATCTGTCATCAATTTGGCAAGTTCATCAAACATACGATTTGAAGACTGGGTCATTCGGGTTTCTCCGTGGGTAGCTTTGCGATCAGATTTTCAAGCGCAGTTTATAAGGTAATTTATTCGACATGTCATATTTAACCCTTATATTGTCAATGTATCCTCAGGTTAATTTGAAATAAAGAGATGAAACTTGACACATCATGTTGTGCGGGCAAATGTCTCGATTATAAACTGCCAACCGGGAAAGCTGATAAATGTCCGTACTCGCAATACCTTACCACAATATAGACCCTGTAGCACTTGATCTGGGTTTCTTCAGTATTCGCTGGTATGGGCTCGCCTATTTAAGCGGGTTGATGCTCGGATGGTTCTATATCCGCAAACTGATATCTGATGCCAAATACTGGGGCGGAACTGCCCCTATGGACAAGGATGCCGCTGATGACCTTCTGATCTGGATTACTTTCGGGGTTGTTCTTGGAGGACGTCTGGGTTTTGTTTTATTTTATGAACCGCTTTATTTCATCGGAAACCCACTAGATGCATTCAAAATCTGGCAGGGTGGTATGTCTTTTCACGGAGGATTGCTTGGCACCGCCTTTGCGATATATCTGTTCTCCAGACGTTATAAGGTTTCCCTGTTCTCTACAGCAGATCTTGTGGCAGCGGCTGTGCCGATTGGTATTTTCTTCGGGCGAATTGCCAATTTTATAAATGGCGGGCTCTATGGCCGTGTCAGTGATGTTCCATGGGCTATGCCCTTTCCTGCTGGCGGCGACCAGCCAAGACATCCAAGCCAGCTTTATGAAGCCTTTCTGGAGGGAATTGTCGTATTTTTCCTGTTGCGATTTTTAATATTTAACAGACTGGCACTTGCGAAGCCGGGGCTTATTGCGGGTACTTTCCTTGTATCCTACGCAATAGGCCGCTCTATTTCAGAGATATTCAGACAGAGTGAAGATGGTCACCTGCTTAACTGGGGACCATTTACTGCGGGTATGGTTTATTCAATTCCAATGGCATTATTCGGTATTTACTTTATAGTTCAGGCTGTTAAGCAGCAAAGAGTTGCGGCCTGATTTATGAGTAAAATACCGGAGAATAATTCTGCTGACAGTCTTATAGACTATATACGTGATAATGGTCCTGTGTCCGTCCACGAGTATATGTCACGGTGCCTTTCTGCCTATTACAGCAATAAAGATCCTCTTGGCCGGGACGGCGATTTTATTACAGCTCCGGAAATCAGCCAGATGTTTGGTGAGCTTATCGGAGTATGGGCAGCTGAGACATGGAACCAGATGGGGCAACCGGGGGCGATAAAGCTTATAGAAGCTGGTCCGGGGCGTGGTACTTTAATGAGTGATGCACTCAGAGCCTGCAAAGCACTACCTCAATTTCTCCAAAGCCTTAGTGTGCACCTTGTTGAAGTTAATGAGGCTTTACGCGAGAAGCAAAGAAAGGTTCTGTCCTCTTGTGGCGTTGAAGTTCACCATTACGGGTCGTTAAGCGAGATTGAGGATGGCCCTTCAATTATTATCGCGAATGAATTTTTTGATGCTCTTCCTGTGCGTCAGCTCCAATGGAGTGAAGGCAGGTGGGTAGAGCGGTGCGTATCCTTTGCTGATGATGGTTTGCAGTTCTGCATTTTCGAAGTGCCAGTCGATGACAAGACCCTCCAGCAACTTCAAAATCTTACCTCCAAAGAGCCAGAAGAGGGGGATATTTTCGAATACAGGGAGCGATGCCTGTCTGTCATTGAAGAGGTCTCACGCCGGGAGAAAACTGCTCTGCTACTGATTGATTACGGACATGAAGAAAGCGGGTATGGGGATAGTCTGCAGGCGGTCAGAGAGCATAAATATGCGGAGGTTTTATCTGATCCCGGGCTTGCAGATTTAACGACCCAGGTAGATTTTAACCAACTGGCCAAATTTTCCGAGAATCTTGGTCTTAGTTATTTTGGACCAATGACACAGGGGCAGTTTTTGCTTATGCTTGGACTGCAGCAGCGGCTTAATCAGCTTTCAGGAAACGCTACGGAAGACCAGAGAGAGCTGCTGAAATCCGGAGCTATTCGTCTGGTTGCGCCGGAACAAATGGGAGTTCTTTTTAAGGTGATGTGCATTCAAGCCAGCGATTTACCAAAACCTGTCCCGTTTCCCTGAAAACCATGACTGTTTTTTTAACAAACTGAAAATACTGAATTCGCCAGATTTTGATCCTTTAAGTGAAAAAGAAGTATGACCGCAAAATTTTTAACAGCGACTAATTTACATGCAATCGACAATATTCGGCATGGTTTCTTTACTACGGCCGGCGGGCAATCAAGTGGAATTTATTCGTCACTGAACTGCGGATATGGTTCTGCAGATATATATGAAAATGTCAGAGAAAACAGGCAACTTGTGGCCAGCGCGCTGGATGCTGATGCTGACCAGCTTTGTACGCCTTATCAGATTCATAGTGCGACGGCGGTAATCGTAAACAAGGCCTGGACACCGACTGAAGCGCCAGAAGCTGATGCAGTGGTTACTAATGTGCCCGGTATCAGGGTTGGAATTCTCTCTGCTGATTGCTGTCCCGTCCTGTTTGCTGACACTCAGATGGGGGTTGTCGGTGCTGCCCATGCGGGGTGGAGAGGAGCTTTTTCAGGGGTTACAGACGATACATTGGCGAAAATGGAGAGTCTTGGAGCATCAAGAGACAGAATTGCTGTTGCTATTGGACCAACTATATCACAATATGCTTATGAGGTCGGACCGGAATTCAGAGATAACTTTATTACGGCCAGCCCTCAAAATGACCTATTCTTTGTCCAGCGTCCAAATGGAAAATTTCACTTTGATTTGACTGGATATATATCAGAGAGACTTGAAAAGGCCGGAATAAACAGGAATAATATTCAAAATCCAGGTATTTGCACCTATTCGAACGAATCACTTTTCTTCAGTTACCGAAGATCAGTGCATTTAAAACAGCCGGATTATGGACGTCAAATTTCTGCTATAGGGCTTAAATAATGTCTTTTCCACATGTCCTTTACTCAGAAACGCTGGCTTCTGCCAGTTATGCACAGGGTGAGACTGGACTGGAATATGTTAAGCAAGTACTAAAAATATACAGGTTCCTGCGCAAAGGACACTTATTGTATTATCGTAGAAAATAGCACTATGCGCTGGACTATACGGGGTACACCGATGAAGGGGAGCCAAGCTCATGACGGTTGTCACAAAATATATTAACCAACACCAGTCGAAGTCTGCACTCAGACTCCTAGTGTTGGGGATGATTGTGAGCATACTGGGAGGCTGTAGCGGTATTTCACTAAGTACCGGATCTCTTTTTGGAGATTCATCAAGCAGCAATACAGCTCAGTCGGGACAGCAAGCGCAGCCTGTCAACGCAAGCGCACCAGCAAGACCTGCAGCTCCGATAGCATTTGCTCCGGTTTTTGGTCCTCCCTCAAAAGTAGCTAAAAGCTTATCTGGTGCATTGGCAAGCCAGGCTCAGGGACGTAATCTTAATGTTGTTACAACCAGCAGCTCACCGGAATACACAGTTCGCGGTTACCTGTCTGCTTCTCCTGATAAAAACGGTACTAAACTTTCCTATATCTGGGATGTGACAAACCGGGCTGGAAAACGTGCTCACCGTATTAAAGGTGAAGAAATTGTACGTGGACCTCAAAACACAAGAGATCCATGGGCACTGGTTGATCAGAACGCAATTAAGACTATAGCCAATAAAACAACCGCACGTCTGGCTAACTGGTTGCCAGGTGGTGGCGGAGGTCTTGTTCAGCAAGCTTCACTGAGAGGCTCTGCAAGTGGAAGTACTGGTGCCGGTCCATCAGAAGTTGTTGCAGTTATTCCTGCCGTGCAGGGTGCACCAGGAGATGGAAGCAAGACTCTTGCAAATGCGCTAAGACAGCAACTCAGCAACAGGGGTATAAAAATCTCCTCTGTAGGGCGAGTTTCAAACCCATATAAAGTTATTGGGATAGTTAATCTGGCATCAGCAGGGAATAATCAGCAAAATATTAAAATACAATGGATTGTAAAAGACCCAAGAAACAAGAAACTTGGTACTGTTACTCAGAAAAATACCATTCCTGCAGGCTCCCTTGACGGTTCCTGGGGAGGAACAGCAGATGCAGCAGCAGCAGCAGCAGCTCAGGGCATAGCGAAACTCTTGCAAAACTAGATACTTCCTGCTCTGCATATGGTTAGATTTTTCAACGTTCAACCCTGGGTCGGTTTACAGCCCCAGGGTTTTGTTGTTATGGAAGCACTGGAATCCTTAAGGTAATTTGCTCTGCGGCTACTTTACTCAATTTACAAAAGTTAAGGGTAAGAGGCATAGATAGGTATTACACGGATTTTAACATATTGATTTTTGTCAATTTTCATCTAGTAATCAGCATATCGCAGTGCAAATAGAAGGTCCGCCCTGCTGGAATAAGGAGTAACAGAATGAAACTGGTTGCAGGCAACAGCAATCTTCCTCTCGCTGAAGAAATAGGTAATTACCTTAATCTCCCTCTCACCAAATGTTCTGTTCGCAGATTTGCAGATATGGAAATATTTGTTGAGATCAAAGAGAATGTTCGCGGTGAAGATGTTTTTGTTATTCAATCGACTTCCTATCCAACAAATGACCATTTGATGGAACTCCTCATAATCATTGACGCTCTGAAGAGGGCTTCTGCCAGACGGATTACTGCAGTGATACCTTATTATGGTTATGCAAGGCAGGATAGAAAGCCGGGCCCACGTACTCCGATATCAGCGAAACTTGTTGCGGATCTTATTTCAAGAGCCGGAGCAAACCGCGTTATGACGCTGGACCTTCATGCGGGACAGATACAGGGCTTTTTTGATATTCCAACGGACAATCTTTATGCAGCTCCTGTAATGGTAAATGATATAAAGACCGAGTTTGATCTTGATAAGCTTATGGTTGTTTCGCCAGATGTTGGTGGTGTTGTCAGGGCTCGTGTTCTTGCCAAGAAAATTGGAGCTCCGCTGGCTATTGTGGACAAACGACGTGAACGCCCTGGTGAATCTGAAGTCATGAACGTGATTGGAGATGTCAGCGGGAAATGCTGTATTCTTCTGGATGATATCGTGGATTCAGGAGGTACACTATGTAATGCGGCAGATGCTTTGCTTAAACAGGGTGCAACGGAAGTGCATGCCTATATTACGCATGGTGTGCTGTCAGGCGGTGCAGTTGCCCGTATCAGTGAATCTTCATTAAAATCACTGGTTATAAGCGATTCAATTATGCCTACGCAGTCTGTTAAGGATGCTCATAATATTCGTACGCTTTCAATAGCACCTCTTCTTGGGGAAGCTATTGCCAGAACCTCAACGGAGAAGTCTGTTTCCAGTCTTTTTGACTAAGACTGACAGGCTGGTCAGGGTTAACATTCCAGAGTTTTGTTGACCTTTTATCTCTATTGAGTCTATAAGCACAGATCTCAAAAGCACAACACCCCTGGAGGTTGTGCCTGAACTTTCATATATATGGAGACGAACCTATGTCTGAAGCAAATGAGCTAAAGGCTGTGGTGCGTGAGCGTGTTGGCAAGGGGGCCGCACGGGCAGCTAGACGAGAAGGTCTGGTCCCTGCGGTTATCTATGGCAACAAGCAGGCACCTGAAGCTATATCTATCGAACAACGTATCATCGTTAAGCAGCTTAATACCGGCAGCTTCCTTTCAACAATCTATACGATTGAAGTCGATGGTAAGAAGACCCGCGTCCTTCCTCGTGATATTCAGGTTGATCCTGTAAAGGATTTCCCTATTCACGTTGACTTCCTTCGCGTAAGCAAAGAATCCAAGATTGCTGTCGAGGTTTCTGTTCGCTTTATTAACGAAGAGAAATCGCCTGGTCTTAAGCGCGGTGCAGTACTTAACGTTGTGCGTCACGAAGTTGAACTTCTTTGTCCTGTTGATGCAATCCCGGATGAGATTGTTGTCGACCTTGATGGTTCACAAATCGGTGACACTATCCACGTTTCAAGCGTTAAGCTTCCTGACAATGTAACACCAACTATCACTGATCGCGATTTCACTATCGCTACGATTGCTGGTAAAGGCGGAGCACAGGAAACAGACGATGATGAAGAAGAAGGAGAAGGCGGAGAAGAGTAATTGCTACTCTTTGATGTACTTCGTTTGGCATTATAAGCGGATGTCATTATGAAACTTCTAGTCGGCCTCGGGAATCCCGGGGCAAAATATGCTGGAAACCGGCATAATATAGGCTTTATGGCCGTGGATGAGATTATTCGCATCCACGGTTTTTCGCCTTGGAAAAAGCGTTTTCAAAGCGCTTCCGCTGAAGGTCAGATCGGAAATCATAAGTGTCTTATACTCAAGCCAGGCACCTATATGAATGAATCAGGCAGAGCAGTTGGTGAAGCGGCCCGCTTTTACAAAATTGAACCAGAAAATATTATTGTATTTCATGATGAACTTGATCTGGCTCCGGGCAAACTGAAGGTGAAATCCGGAGGTGGAAATGCCGGACATAACGGATTAAAATCAATCAGCGCACATGTTGGTAATGATTATGTTCGTGTGCGGATGGGAATAGGTCATCCCGGGCGCAAAGATATCGTTCATATATATGTTCTACAGGATTTTGCCAAAGCGGATAAAGACTGGCTCGAACCTCAAATTGATGCTGTTGCCCGCTCTATTCCCGAACTCATTGACGGTAACAGCGCTGGTTTTCTGAGTGATGTGGCGAAGCAGATAAATCCGAATATCAGTAATAATAAACCGAAACAAAATCAGAATGAGGCTAAAAATAGAGACAAGGCTAAAGCTGACTCTTCCAAGCCCGCAAAGAAATCTGATGAAGCGGAAAACTCAAGCTCGCTGGCAGAACAATTAAAAAACTGGCGAAGTGATCAGGATAGTTAAAGGAAACTTATTATGGGTTTTAAATGTGGTATTGTCGGTCTTCCGAATGTTGGAAAATCTACATTGTTCAATGCACTGACTCAAAGAGCTGATGCAGAAGCTGCTAACTATCCATTTTGTACTATTGAACCAAATGTGGGTGAGGTGTCGGTTCCGGATGATCGACTGGATAACCTGGCAAAGATTGCCGGTTCAGCAAATATTCTTCCAACACGCCTGACCTTCGTAGATATTGCCGGACTTGTTAAAGGGGCCTCGCAGGGTGAAGGTCTAGGTAACCAGTTTCTTGCGAATATCCGTGAGGTTGATGCTATTGCATATGTTCTGCGGTGTTTTGAGGATGATGATATTACTCATGTGGCGGGTAAGGTAGATCCAATTTCTGATGCGGATACTGTTGAAACCGAGCTTATGCTGGCTGATCTGGAAAGCCTTGAAAAGCGTATACCTGCTCTGGAAAAGAAAGCCAAAGGACAGGATAAGGAAGCCAAAGCCACTCTTGCTTTAATTGAAAAAGCCCTGATCCCTCTGCGCGAAGGACAACCTGCTCGTCTTGCGGATATTTCTGATGATGACCGCCCACTATTCAAGCAACTGAACCTGCTGACAGCCAAGCCAATTCTATATGTATGTAATGTAGATGAAGGCTCCACGATTGAGGGTAATGAATTTACCAAAATGGTTGAAGAGCGGGCAAATGCCGAAGGTGCACAGATGGTTATCATCTCTGCCAAGATTGAAGCCGAGCTTGCGCAACTGGAACCTGATGAGCAGGAAGAGTATCTGGCAGATCTCGGGATTACCGAACCTGGTCTGAACCGCCTTATCGGGTCCGGCTATAAACTGCTTGGCCTTATCACCTACTTCACATGCGGCCCGAAAGAAACACGGGCCTGGACTATTACTGAAGGAACTAAAGCCCCACAGGCAGCCGGTGTTATTCATACCGACTTTGAAAAGGGATTTATTCGTGCCCAGACTATTGCCTATGCTGATTATATTGCAGGTAATGGAGAAGCCGGCGCTAAAGAAGCAGGCAAGTGCCGTGATGAAGGTAAAGAATATCTGGTTAAAGATGGCGATGTCATGCTGTTTAAATTTAACGTTTAGACCCGCTATTTAAACTGAATTTGAAAAAGCCGATATCCCCAACAGGGTATTGGCTTTTTATTTGCGTGCTGTGTAGAGCTGACTCTTAATTACAAACTCTTCGTCTTCCCTTGCACCAAAACGATAAGCCCGCTTTACAATAAAAACCTCCTGATCGGCTGTATGCGTCTCTTTCAGACTGCTGGTATCTTTTTTTAGCTGTTCATTATTATGTGCTGAACGCCAGACCATCAGGACCTTTTCTGATGCAGCTTCTCTGGTATAGTTTTTTGCAGCCGGTAAGTTAATAACCAGATTGCCTGCATCTTCATTAAGAAGTGCTTTTATCGCCAGCCTGGGCCCATATTTTTTCTCAATGCTTGCCGCAATATCCCTGTATGGAATTGCCAAGCTATTCCCGCCAAGCAAAGTCTGCACTATGATGCCCATATATACAGTGGGAATAATCACGGCTGCAAACCACAACACAGCCTTCACTGCTTCACGTTTTCTGGATATCGGCCACTTCAGAGCCAGGAGAAACGGGGTTAATATCAGCAAGGGGGTCAGGTAACGAGCATTAACGTTATGCATATCTCCAAAGAAGACAATCAACAGAAATACCGAGAGCCCAATAATAATTGTTGAGGTCAGGATACGCGTGTACATGTCCAGACTATCGGTAATATTTAGTGAGGGCATAGCTTCTGTAACAGGGCTTTTTTTATACGCAACAAGATAGGTTAATAATAAAATACCTACAGACCCTAATATTGCAATCAGCATGGCGATACTTCCGTCAATGCCAAGATATGGGAGGTCAACCCACTGTTCCAGCCGGCTACCATTGTACAGTTTCTGCATTCTCTCCGAAGACTGTTTCAGATGAATTATGACGGCATATAATACAGGGCCAGTCAGTGAGAGATAAACTATGAGAGATACGAGGCTTCGTCCTCTCTTCAATATTTTCCTGCCCCGGGCATGAATGATTATGGCGATAAAAAATGCGCCCATGAAGAGAAAGAAATTAAACTTTGCAAGGGTACCGACTGAAAAAGCCAGAGCAAACCAGATATAGTCACCCCAAGTTCCCCTTTCAGCCATTAAAGCAAAGGCATGGAGTACGGAAACAACTGCAAATGCACCCAGTACAGAGTGCGTGAAAGATACCTGAAACTGCCATGCAACCTGAGGTATGAGCATTAGGCCAACTACAGCGACAGTGGCACTTATTCTGCTTCCACTGATACGCCTTACAAGATCATAACCTAACAGGAAAGTGGCCATGAGCAGCAGGTTTTTCAGCAGGGGCACGGCAAGGTGCCAGTTCCAGGCTGTCAGCTCCAGCATGATACGTGAGAGCCAGTTATAAAGAGGCGGATTTATGCTGTTATAAAGGAGCTGCCAATCTGTTGCACCGACCAACTGCGATTCACCTGACTCCAGATTGGAGGACAGTGAAATTCTGAGCAGGTAGTGAAGAACAAAATACCCAATGATAAACCAGGGTGTATTTTGACAGATGGCCTCTACACTCCAGAAGCCAGGTCCTGACTTGCTGTTGGACATACCCAATCCTGATGTCTAGTTTTTTCGTTCCGGATAAAGAGTGAGCAGGCCTTCTGTGCTTGCTTCACATATACCCCGTTCTGTTACCAATCCGGTTACAAGATGAGCCGGTGTAACGTCAAAGGCAAAATTTGCAGCCGGGCTGCCGGGTGCTGCTATATCCAGTGTTTCTGTAGAGCCATCAGGCCGACGGCCATTTATCTTCAGAATTTCATCCTGATCACGTTCCTCGATCGGAATATCGAAACCGTTTGTCATGGTCCAGTCTATTGTCGAATATGGGAGTGTTACGTAGAATGGGACATTATTATCTTTGGCAGCCAGCGCCTTCAGATATGTACCGATTTTATTGCAGACATCGCCATTTGCTGTTGTGCGGTCGGTTCCTACAAAACAGAGGTCAACAAGACCGTGCTGCATAACATGGCCACCCGCATTATCTGTAATGATTGTATGCGGGACACCGTGGGCTCCCAATTCATAGGCCGTTAAAAATGAACCCTGGTTTCTCGGGCGTGTTTCATCAACCCAGACATGGACTTTGACGCCCTCATCGTGAGCCTGATAGATTGGTGATGTGGCGGTTCCCCAGTCGACACAGGCTATCCAGCCTGCGTTACAGTGTGTCAGAATATTAACGGTTTCGCCGTTTTTCTTTTTAGATATTTCGCGGATTAGTTCAGATGCATGAACACCAATCATGCGGTTTGTTTCAACGTCATCATCGCATATTTTTGCAGCCCGGATATATGCTGCCTCTGCCCGTGCTTCAGGAGCCAAACCTTTGAGCGCAGCATTCATTTCATCCAGTGCCCAGCGGAGATTGATGGCGGTTGGCCTTTGTGCTGCCAGAAACTCTGTTGTCTTTTCAAGGTTTGCATCTGAACCGTCTTCGCGCATGGCGAAGCAGATACCATAGGCTGCCGTTGCGCCGATCAAGGGTGCACCGCGTACCTGCATGATCTTGATGGCATGAGCAGCTTCCTCAACTGTTTTCAGGCCAATAATTTCGAACTGGTGAGGAAGTTTTGTCTGATCAATGATTTCAACTGACCAGCCATCTTCGGCCACCCAGATTGTACGATAATGTTTTCCGTGAATTTTCATTGTTCAGACACCCGTTATTATTTTTAGTTAAAGATCGCCGCTTCCGAATTTTCAGGAGAAGCGGCGATATATTTTATTCGCCTTCAAACTCAATCAAAACATGGCATGGCACATCAAGAGCTTCGATTTTCTTTCTTCCACCAAGATCCGGCAAATCTATGACGAAACATGCTCCAGCAACTTCACCACCAGCTCTTCTTACCAGCTTTATCGCAGCTTCAGCCGTTCCACCGGTCGCAATCAGATCATCTACGATCAGAACACGTTCTCCAGGTTTTACGGCATCTTCGTGCATCTCGATTACGTCAGTGCCATATTCAAGTTCGTAATCCTGACCAATAGCTTTCCAGGGCAGTTTGCCTTTTTTACGAATTGGAATAAAGCCTGTTCCAAGGTGTTCTGCTATGGCTCCACCCAGAATAAAACCACGGGCTTCAATTCCGGCAACAGCATCAATTTTGCCACCTTCATATTGAGATGAGAGCCCGTCGATGCAGGCTTTCAGGCCTTGTGCGTCACCCATTAAAGTTGTGATATCGCGGAACATGATTCCTTCTTTGGGGTAATCAGGAATTGTTCTGACCAGGCTTGCAAGATCAAGTTTTTTGCTCATGAGTATTCTTTCCAGTTTCAGGCTCAGGACCTATTTATTCAATACGCGACCAGCTACGGCATCAAGTTTTTTTACAAGTTCAGGGTCACGCTTTTCAGGTGCTGTCATAATTGCAAACTCTAAAGCCTTATCTGAACCATTAGGGCATTCCGGATGTTCTCTCGGGAACTCTTTTGCCAGTTTTGATATAAGTTTCAGGGCGTTCTCGGAGTTTCCGTGCATAATGCGGATAATGTCGGATATGTCCACGTCGTGATGGTCTTCATGCCAGCAATCAAAATCTGTAACCATTGCGACCGTTGCGTAGCAGATTTCCGCTTCACGTGCGAGCTTCGCTTCCGGCATGTTGGTCATGCCGATCACATCACAGCCCCAGCTTTTGTAAAGGAGAGATTCTGCACGGGTTGAGAATTGTGGACCTTCCATTGCGAGGTAGGTTCCACCCTTCTGATATTTGATTTCTTCTATGGTATCAGCAGCGGCAGCCAGTCTCTCTACCAGTCCATGACTGACCGGATCCGCCATAGCAACGTGAGCGACACACCCTTTTCCGAAGAAGCTTTTTACCCGGGCGAATGTTCTGTCTATAAACTGGTCAACCAGCACGAATGTGCCCGGAGCCAGCTCTTCCTTGAATGAACCACAGGCTGATACGGAAATCAGGTCTGTTACCCCGACACGTTTCATTGCATCTATATTTGCCCGGTAGTTTATTTCACTTGGGGGGATATTATGAGAAGAACCGTGTCTTGGGAGAAATACCAGCGGCAAACCTTCGATCTCGCCAAAACGTAATGCATCAGAGGGCTCTCCCCAGGGAGTTCCTATTCTTTCGCTACGCTTATTTTCCAGGCCGGGGAGATCGTATAAACCACTACCTCCGATAATTCCTAATACGGTTTTTGTCATTGGACGCTTCGCCTTACGTTCAGGGATGTTCGTTAATTATGTTTGTGCACTATGCACAGATTGGTCACAAAAAAAAAGGCCTCACAATGTCGGAGGCCTTTTGATTTATGCTTTTTTCTCTAGTGTTTGATTCTTGACCATAGACGTTTCTTAGCCAGATACAAAAGTAAAGCCAAAACAAAGAGATAGATAAGAACACGGAAGCCCATTTGCTTGCGTTCCTGAAGCTTTGGATCAGCTGCCCACATCAAGAATGCGGTCACATCTTTTGAATACTGGTCGACAGTCTTTGGTGAACCATCAGTGTATTCTACCTGATCATCAGACAAAGGCTTTGTCATAGAAATTTTCTGCCCAGGGAAATATGGATTATAAGACATTCCATCAGGGATCTTTTCACCAGCAGGAGCATCCTTATACCCAGTTAAAAGGGCGTGGATATAGTCAGGGCCACCTTCCTGATATCCAGAAGCGATGTCTTTAGCCCAGCCTACAGGTTCCAGGTACCAAGGGGCATCACTGTGAGTATTGCGGGCTTTTGCCATTACTGAAAGGTCAGGCGGTACTGTATCTCCACCAACTTCCGGGGATACAAAGCGATCTGAAGGTCTGGCTTTGCGCGTCGCGTCTTCACCATCTTTTTTATAGGTGATTTCAACTTCTGCTGCCAATGCCTTAACCTGTTCTTCTGTGAAGCCAGGGCCGCCATGTTGTGACAGGTTACGGTAGGACAGAAGCTTCAAGCCGTGACAGCTTGAGCATACTTCCTTGTAAACCTGATAACCACGCTGAAGTTGAGCCTGATCGTAATATCCAAAAAAGCCGCTAAATGTCCATTTCTGACGCTCGATGTGAGGAGCTTTGCCCCCTCCTGCAGCGACAGACAGTGTTGCGCTTGAAGCCAGCACGGCACCAGCAAGTGCCAATGCTGAAAAGCTAATACCGCGCAATCCTGAGATTAGTTTTATCATAACGAATAACCCTCTCATTATCTTTTCTCAGGAGCAGCAGCTGCAGCCGCATTCGGTTGTGCTCCACCACCGTTATCGTCACCAAAGATGCTCTCATTGATGCTGTTCGGCGTTTTTTCCGGTGTTTCCATCAAACCAAGCAATGGCAGGATAATCAGGAAGTGGATGAAGTAATATGCAGTGAATATCTGACTGAAGAATTTGTAGTAACCTTCAGGCGGTTTCGCACCCAGATAGCCAAGAGCAAGACAGCTTACAACCAACAACCAGAAGAAGAAGCGGTATGTCGGACGGTAACGAGCTGATTTAACTTTTGATGTATCAAGCCAAGGCAATGCAAGAAGGATCAGAATTGAACTGGCCATAGCAATTACGCCAAGCAGTTTGTGGTCAATTGATCTAAGGATTGCATAGAATGGCAGGAAGTACCACTCAGGCACAATGTGCGGAGGTGTTACACCCGGGTTTGCAGGAATATAGTTATCTGCGTGTCCAAGATAGTCAGGAACGAAGAATACGAACCATGCAAACATGATACAGAATACGACCACACCAAACAGATCTTTTACTGAATAGTAAGGGTGGAAAGGAAGCGCATCTTTTTTAGGGTCTTTAATTTCAACGCCTGTCGGGTTGTTACTTCCTGGCACGTGCAGCGCCCAGATGTGAAGCAGTACTACGCCAAACAGTACGAATGGCAGAACAAAGTGCAGTACAAAGAAGCGGTTCAATGTTGGATTATCAACCGAGAAACCACCAAGAAGGAAAGTCACGATTGAGTCGCCAACCCATGGAATAGCCGAAAACAGCTTTGTAATAACCGTAGCACCCCAGAAGCTCATTTGCCCCCATGGCAATACGTATCCCATAAATGCGATAGCCATCATAAGAAGAAGAATGACAACGCCAAGCATCCACAAAATCTCACGTGGTGCCTTGTATGAGCCGTAATACATTCCACGGAATATGTGAATGTATACCGCGATGAAGAACATGGAAGCGCCGACAGCGTGCAGTGGCTGCAACAGCCAGCAGAAGTTTACGTCGCGCTTACAAGCCTGAATACTTTCAAAAGCGAAATCCACATGTGGTGTATAGTGCATTGCCAGGACAAGTCCTGTCACAATCTGAATGACCAGGCAGAAGGTCAGAATTGCGCCGAACGTCCATAGGTAGTTCAGGTTTCTTGGCGTTGGGAAAGTACCAAAGCTATCCTGCATAAATCTAAGGATAGGAAGTCTTTCATCCAGCCATTTCTCTATTCCGCTGCCCGGCTTATAGGTCGATTCGTGAGCCATTATCTTCTCCCTTAGCCGATCTTAATTACTGTATCTTTTACAAATTGATATGGTGGTACAGCCAGATTCTCTGGTGCCGGACCTTTTCTGATACGTCCAGATGTATCGTAGTGAGATCCGTGGCATGGACAGAACCAACCTTTGTATTCACCTTTTTCATCACCAAGCTTATTGCCTTTAGGAATACAGCCAAGGTGAGTACATACGCCAACCATAACAAGCCACTTTTCCTTGCCTGGCAGGGTTCTGTGAATATCTGCTGCAGTATCAAGAGCCGCATCCTTGATGCTGTCATTTCTTGATTTCTGGTCTGGCAGGTCTGCAAGTTTAACTGCACGTGCTTCTGCAATTTCTGCCGCTGTACGATGGCGGATAAAAATCTGCTTCCCTCGCCATACGACCTGTATCGCCTGTCCTTCTTCAACCTTGGAAATATCAACTTCAGTCGTTGATAGTGACAATGTTGAAGCATCCGGGTTCATTTGATCTATAAACGGCCATAGAGCCGCAGCACCACCAACAGCGCCAAAGGCACTTGCCGCGATCATTAAAAAATCACGGCGGTTTGTTTCGTCAGTATCAGAAGCCAATTCAGCCTCCCTCTCAATCGCTATTCAAACTTGTCCAAGTTTTCTTCTTTATCGGGTAAAAAAACTCTTAATTTGTTGCCTCAAGAAGCCCACAAGCATTCGATGCGGGTTGTTCTTCATCACCTTGACTAGCTTCTTGTACTTAAAATCACCCGTTTGCCGCTGCTTTTTAACAATTATTGTTGTCATATGCAGCATGCATAATTCTGATTATTGTTTTTGCACCCTAAACATTCCATTGTCCAGTCAGTGAGCAAAATAGACTGGGGGCAAATTGGCGCATATTGAAGTTAATTCGAGTTACTTAATCTTTCTCGATTGTATATGTACTGCTGTAATCTTAATAATGTGCTTTTAAAATTAACAACATCGAACTGAAAACAGATTTTATGAGACTTGCGTTATACCAGCCAGACATTCCCCAGAACACCGGGACCATACTCAGGCTTGCCGCCTGCCTGGATGTTACTGTTGATATTATTGGACCTACCGGTTTTGATATGACAGACAGAGCTCTGCGTCGCTCTGGAATGGATTATCTGCGTCATGTTGAAATTGTAAGGCATATTTCTTTCAATGAATTTCTGAATACTCTCGATGGCAGCCGCCTGGTTTTGCTTTCCACTCATGCGGAAAAAAGCCATGTAGAATTTGAATTCAAAAAAACTGATGTACTTATGCTTGGAAGGGAAAGTTCCGGGGCTCCTGAGGAGGTTCACAATATTGCAGAAGAGCGTGTTGCAATCCCGATGAAGAAAAATCTGCGTTCACTTAATATTGCTATCGCAGCAGCAATGGTACTTGGTGAAGCCCTGAGGCAGACAGACGGTTTTTCCTGACCGTCATTTCAGTTTACTGAGACTGTATGGGCTTTATTTTTACACCAGCGGGAACAGAAACAATATTATTATCGGGACCAGGAGCTTCGCATTTGGCATGACCTGCGGACCAATATCTAACGTTTTTCTTCAACCTTACAGCCATATCATCAGAAAAACGGAAATTATCAATCCTGACATTTGTTTTGCCACCCTCAAGAGGAAGAAAATCAATTTTAAAGGCTGTCAGACCTTTTTTTCCATCCTTTGTAAGTTCATTGAGAGTGATTGTTGCCTGACCTCCTGAATCTCCAGGAGCCGCTTTTGCAAAAAATGCGTAGTTTTTAAGAAGCGGGTCCGGCTGTTTTAACCAGCAGGTTTTTATATTTTTAGCCACATGACCGTAAAGGGCAATAGGACTGCCCTGAGCTACAGGATCATTGATGTGGGTGAAAGATGCATTAGACAAGCTGGACATTTTTGTGAACGGTATATCGGATAAACCTGCACAACCAGCAAGCGAGACAACACACGATACCAACGCTAATTTTTGCGTGCATCTGAATATACGCACAGCCCCTACCCCGCATCATTAATATTCAACAACAATAAACGTCGATTGATTCGTTAACTTATCTGACAGTTTCTATGAGTTAATACGTGTGGTCAAATAATTAATCGCGAAAATTAACATATTGCAGCGGCAATTCTATCTTCATTTGTTTGACATGAGCTATGGCTGCCTGAAGGTCATCTCTCTTTTTTCCTGTCACTCTTAATTCGTCACCCTGAATACTAACCTGCACTTTTAATTTTGCGCCTTTAATATCCTTAACGATCTTTTTGGCAAGTTCCTTATCTATGCCCTGCTGAATGACTGCGACCTGGCGTACGGATTGTCCGGCTGCATTTTGAGGATCTTTATACTCGATTGCTCCAGGCTCGATGCCCCTCTTTGCCATATTGCCCTGAAGAAGTTCGTGCATCTGCCTCAGCTTAAGATCATCATCTGCAAACAATGTCAGCTCATTTTCCTTCAACTCGATTTTGCACGAAGCACCTTTGAAGTCGTAGCGCTGATCCATCTCCTTGGTCATATTCTGAATAGCATTATTGGCCTCAGCCAAATCTGTTTTGGAGACAATATCAAATGAAGGCATTATGATCTCTCATTCTGTACTTATATATAAAATGAAAGCCCCGAAAGATACGAGGCTGGATAGTTGTCGGGATTTTGTCTGAAATATTTATGAAAAGCAATATTATCAAAGAGATTTTGCGGGGGAAACTGGTGATTTCAGGAGATATGCCCGTCTAATGGCATGGATTGCCCAGTTTACCCAAAAGCTGAACTTAATGCCAAAGCAAGCTGCAGAAGGCAGGATAAACTCCTGCTCTGTAGCCGCATTACTGTGTCTGCTCAAACAGAATATTAAATTGAGAATTGAGGCTTAGCAGCAAACTCATCCAACTGGATCTGTTCCCGCTTGTCTCTCTTATCGCGTTCTTCCGCGATTCCTCTCTCTTCAAGCATCTCGATTTTTTTCAGCTCTTCGTATGAATTTGCCAATTCATCTTTTGCATTTTCAAGACTGTTCTGAAGATCATCGATAGATGAAGCCAGATTGTCTTTTCTCTGCATTGCTGCTTTCGCAAAAGTGGGATAAGCATAATGGTTAATATCAGAAACGCCTGCGCGCTCCTGCTCGATCTTAATCTGACGGTCAAGATCATCCAACATGCGCATAAATTCGCTGATCATAACTTCTATATCAGCAACTTTTTGCCGCTTTTCGTCCACTTCAAATCTACGTAACTTAATTAAAGCTTCTCTTGATTTCATTGCTCGATACCCTCTACGCTTTCGAACTCTGATGACCTACTAAGCAATATGTGTGCCAGATCATCATAGCTCTCCTGGATAGATCGCTTTTCCACCTTGTTTTGAGTAAGAAACTGCTCGAAAAGCGGATGAAAATGTATAGCTTCATCAACTTCCGGGTTGCTTCCAGCCCTGTATGCTCCCAGCCGGATGAGTTCTTCCATATCCGAATAGGTCGTCATTAGTTTACGTGCTTCACTGATGACAGGAATGTTCTGTTCTGGGACACACTCTGGCATAGTTCGGGACACTGACTTCAGAATATTGATGGCGGGGAAACGTCCCCGTTCAGCAATGGCACGTTCCATTACAATGTGACCATCCAATATTCCACGAACTGCGTCAGCGATCGGTTCATTATGATCGTCGCCTTCAACCAAGACTGTAAACAGGCCTGTTATGGACCCCTTACCTGCTCCTGGTCCGGCGCGCTCAAGAAGTTTGGGCAATTCGGCGAATACTGTTGGTGTATATCCACGTGTGGTTGGAGGCTCACCACCGGAAAGACCTATTTCCCGCTGAGCCATCGCAAAACGTGTCACACTATCAATCATACAAAGTACGTTTTTGCCATTGTCCCTAAAATACTCGGCAAGTGTCAGGGTAAGGTACGCGGCCTGCCTTCGCATCAGCGCGGCTTCATCTGATGTGGCGACGACCAGGATAGATCTTTTCAGACCTTCCTCACCTAATGTATCTTCAATAAATTCCTGAACTTCTCTGCCTCTCTCTCCTACGAGGCCGATAATTGCAATGTCACAATCAGCATTTTTCGCAAGCATGGATAAGAGTACAGATTTACCAACACCTGTTCCTGCGAAAATGCCCATTCGCTGACCGTAACAACATGTTGCGAAACAATTCAGAGCCTTCACCCCCAGATCTACCGGTTGTCCGACTCTTGCCCTTCGATGAGCTTCAGGAGGAGAGTTTTTCAGCAGGCAAGGCTCAACGCCATTAAGAAGATCACCTTTACCGTCAATAGGTTCACCCAAAGCATTTACGACACGGCCTAACCATTTTTTTGAAGGAAATACAGCGTTCTGTTCGCTATCAAGATAGGCTTTGCAACCAACACCCACTCCATCCAGTGTAGAAAACGGAAGTGCGAGAGCATTATTTTTACTGAAACCGACAACCTCACACAAGGTGTCTTTATGATTGCTCTTTACTATTCGAATTCTTGAACCGATACTCATCAAATGTACCGGCCCGGCAATTTCCACGAGCAACCCACGTATTGCTGAAACACGGGCAAATACCTGCGTTGTTGGAATTTCAGCTATTTGTTTCAGCAGTTGCTGCAAGTTAATCTCCTCACAAGATCCTCATTTCTATTTCTCTTTACAAAAGAACATAAAATAGAAGATCCTGCCAGACCCAGTATTTCAATATCAACGTAATCAAACAAAATGCGATTACTTCGATATTGAAAATTGATTCATATGTCACCGCCGTATCCTGCGACTTTATAGTACATTATGACATAGATCGCTTAAGCACCCGTAAACCGTTATTTATTTCCGTTTTCCCCTAAAAAGTTAATAAACGTGGCAAGTGTGCCATAGGGGCATTGGTTAATTTCTGTTAACTTCGTTACATGTATTGATTCGCACATGCGAAAACGGGTGGGGAGAAATTTAACTATTTGTTTCAAAGTTAATATTCATGCGGGGGCATAAGTTAAGTATTAACAAATAGTTTACCCTGATTTTTGTGATTATATGTGTTGCACTCTGAGTTCTAATGCGTAGTAAGAGTACAAGTATACATGAGGTTATTAAGTACTATTCATTGTATTCTTGGTTAATATTCAGGTGCTTTCTTTGGAAACGCCTGTTTTTCTGGTGAAGGTTAACGTTTTGTCATAACTTTTGCCAGAGTTATAGTACGCGTTTCCAGTTATTGAGCGGCTTAAAACTGTGTTTTGGATTTTAATACCTAAAATTAACATGAAAATTAGGATTTATTAACCAATCGCATTTAGTTTCTTGAATTGGAATTAACCATTGAACCGGAGGAGAGCAGCGAAATCCGGGGCAGAATCGTCCAGGCTCGGGCGAAAGATTTATGAGGCTTAGGGATGAGGGTTCTATTAATAGAGGACGACCGCGCGACGGCGCAGAGCATTGAGTTGATGCTCCAATCTGAGGGGTTTAACGTTTATACAACTGATCTGGGAGAAGAGGGCGTAGATCTTGGTAAGTTGTATGATTACGATATTATTCTTCTTGATCTGAATTTGCCGGATATGAGCGGCTATGAAGTATTAAAAACTTTGCGTGTCAGTAAAGTTCAAACGCCAATTCTTATTTTGTCTGGTCTGGCGGGTATTGAAGATAAAGTTCGTGGTCTGGGATTTGGTGCTGATGACTATCTAACCAAGCCCTTCCATAAGGATGAGCTGGTTGCCCGTATTCATGCAATTGTTCGTCGTTCGAAAGGACATGCACAGTCTGTTATTGCCACCGGCGACCTGAAAGTTAATCTCGACACTAAAACTGTTGAAGTTAATGGCCAGCGCGTTCATTTGACCGGCAAAGAATATCAGATGCTTGAACTTCTTTCTTTGCGAAAAGGTACAACTTTGACCAAAGAAATGTTCCTGAATCATTTATACGGCGGTATGGATGAGCCAGAATTAAAAATTATTGATGTGTTTATATGTAAACTACGCAAGAAACTTGCGTCTGCAACTGGTGGAAATCACTATATCGAAACAGTATGGGGACGTGGGTATGTTCTTCGTGACCCAGATGATGCGTCCGAGGTTGCGGCATAGTAAGAGAATAAAGTCTGTTTGTAAAAAAGCCCTTTTGATGTCTGGTCAAAAGGGCTTTTTATTTGCTTTTCCTGATGTGGCAAACAAATACATAAAACTGCTCCTGGCTAGCAGAACAGAGCAAAGCGTTTCATATGTAAATTGAAGAGAAACAGGAACAGGTATTGCGGGATATGAAGGGAACAGAAGCACTCCCTTCATTTAGATGTACTAGCCTCGACAAGATC
>JBOEGA010000061.1:0-38947 GCA_050633205.1 Methyloligellaceae bacterium
TCCTGATGGTGAAGGTGAGGATGAATTTGTATTCACACTGACCAGGGACGAGTTTCTGGATATCTTTTTCGAGGACCTTCAGCTTCCCAATATTATCAAAACAAAACTCAAAGAAATTAATGCCATGAGGCCTGTACGAGCAGGTTTTGTGACAGATGGTCCTCCAGCCAAGCTTAACCACGAACGGACAATGCGCAACAGTCTGGCCAGACGTATTGCATTACGGCGGCCGAAAACCGAGGAAATGCGCAAGCTTGAAGAAGAGCTTGAGAAAGAAGAAGCTAAAGACCCCAAGGATGAACGGTATATAGCTGAACTTCGACAAAAAGTTGCAAAGATGCAGAGGCTCAGACGAGCAATTGCGTATATTGACCCGATTGACCTGAAATATAACAGATTCGAACATTTACCCCAGCCAACAACACAAGCTGTTATGTTCTGCCTGATGGATACTTCTGCTTCAATGTCGGAATTTCTGAAGGAACTGGCAAAGCGCTTTTACATGCTGCTGCATATATTTCTTTCAAAACATTACCGGGAACTGGAGATTGTTTTTGTCAGGCATACCAGCGTTGCCAGTGAGGTTGATGAGGATACATTCTTTCACAGCAGGGAAACCGGCGGAACGGTCATTTCAACGGCTTTTGAGGAAATGCTCAAGATAGTTGATGACAGGTATCCTGTAGAAGACTGGAATATTTATGCGGCGCAGGCTTCTGATGGTGAAAATTATCCAAGTGACATGATTAAATGCGTGGATTTACTTGAGCAGAAAATATTACCGATTTGCCAGTATTTTGCATATATCGAAGTCGGAACGGATCAGGACGATCATGATTTTGAAAGTCTTGTCTGGTCGAATTACAAGGCTGTTGCAGACCGTCATCGCCATCTGGCCATGCGATGTGTTTCGGCACCTGAAGATATCTATCCGGTTTTCCATGATCTGTTTTCCAATGCAGATTAATCTGGTTAAAGTAAAGGCGGCTTATGACGACAAAGAACACTGAGAAAAAAAGTGTGAAGCCTCTATTTGAAGAGGCTGAATGGAACTTTGACCTGGTTAACCGGATCTATGAAGAGGTTGAGATAATCGGCCTTGGTGAGATGGGGCTGGATATTTACCCTAATCAGATTGAGGTGATTACTTCCGAGCAAATGCTGGACGCATATGCATCTGTTGGTATGCCATTGATGTATCGACACTGGTCATTTGGAAAACAATTTGCCAGGGAAGCCAATAATTACCAGCGGGGCATGAGTTCACTTGCCTATGAGCTTGTTATCAATTCCAACCCCTGCATCAACTATCTGATGGAAGAAAATTCGGCCATGATGCAGACGCTGGTTATTGCTCATGCTGCCATGGGGCATAATCACTTCTTCAAGAATAATTACCTCTTTAAACAATGGACCAATGCTGATGCAATCATTGATTATCTCTCATTTGCCAAGGACTATGTTGCCAAATGCGAAGAGAGGTTTGGGGTCGATGAAGTCGAGATGGTGCTGGATTCAGCCCATGCATTAATGAGACAAGGTGTCAGCAGACACCCTAAACGTTTACGTCCGCTCGGTGTAAAAAAGGAAATTGCCCGGGCCCAGAAACGCCGTGAATATGAAGAGTCCGTGTTTGATGATTTATGGCGTACAGTCCCCAAACCACCGATTGAAGATATTGAAGATGAAGAGGAAATTGCAGCTTCTACTGCCGAAGGAAAAGCCCTGGGCTTACCTGAAGAAAATCTGCTGTACTTCCTTGAGAAATATGCTCCGAGGCTTACTGACTGGCAACGGGAACTGCTTCGTATTGTCAGAATAACAGCTCAATATTTCTACCCACAGCGCCAAACCAAGATGATGAACGAGGGCTGCGCGTGTTTTGTTCATTACTATATTATGAACCGTCTGCATGAAAAGGGGTTGCTGACTGAAGGGGCTATGCTGGAATTCTTCCATATGCATTCTTCTGTGGTTATGCAGCCAGGGTTTAATGACCCTCGTTTTTCCGGGATTAATCCGTATGCGCTTGGTTTTGCCATGATGCAGGATATCAAGCGGATATGTGATGAACCTACAGAAGAAGACAAAGAGTGGTTCCCGCATTTTGCTGGAAACGGCCAATCAATGGATACCCTCAAGGATGCATGGGCGGATTTCAGAGATGAAAGCTTTATTCTTCAGTTTTTAAGTCCGAAAGTAATCAGAGACTTCAGGTTGTTTACGCTACATGATGAAGCCGACGACCCTGCTGCTGAAATTACGGCCATTCATAATGAACAGGGATATAAAGTTCTGCGACAGTCTCTGGCTAGGCAGTATGAAGTCTCAGCTCAGGACCCGGATATCAGGGTTACTGATGCGGATCTCAGCGGTGCACGCAGGCTTGCTCTTACACATCAGGTGAAGAATGGAATTCTGCTGAATAAAAAAGAAACGGACCACACTTTGCAGCATATTGCCAAATTGTGGGGTTACCGAGTAAAGCTTAACGAGGTTGAAGAGGAAACCGGAAAGGTACTCAGAGAACATGAGGCATATCCGCTTCCGTAGCAGAACGCTTTGTTAATCGAGCTCAATTCTTCTCAATAGCTTTCTGGATAGTTTTGGCCAGGCGGCTGTGGCTTTTTCAATGATTTCATCCTCCTGATCCAGCCACAGACGTCTGTGAATGATATTGTGAAAGAAATATAGTTTGTTTTTATGAATGACCCAGAGGGTTGGAATTCCCTGTATGGTCCGGTTTTTGGCGAGTGCAAAAGGGTCATAGCCCGAAAATTGAGGGCGATATATGTAAGGGTGGCGCTTAAAAGCCTCCAGGTTCCCGACATTTTCAAACTTCCAGTATACATCCCTGAAATCGTATTGATATTCCTCTAAGCCCGGAACGGCCTCTCTTCTGGTGAAATATGACACCGGATCGTACCCTCCGATAGCATAACCGGAAAAAGCATCCATCCACACGGAAATGTCTTTCTCTGTATTATTATCAGCGGCAGATAACTGTGGCTGGCATGGCAATGCCAACAGGAGAAACAGAAAGAGAATAAGATAATTTCCTGCTGTATGAGTCTTTCTGTATTCAGGCATATTCAAAACACCGAGGGTAAAAAACTGTTGCACCTCAATAGATTGTCTTATGAATTTGTGAATATTCGGCAAATAATGACATATTTCCTCTAATAGGGCTTCCCAGGCCACAATTTTGCGAGAATTTAAATGGACAGATATTCGTGACCGTTATTCTTTTTGATAAAAACCCGTTATAATGGGTACAGATTCGTAAGAGATAGAGTGTTTAAATGCGAATACAGCACCTCTGCCTCCATCCAAAACCAGATTAGATCATATGGGAGTTTCCAGAATGGGATATCTCAGGATATCATTTATCTTTATAATATTAACCGGGCTATCATATGTGGCACCAACATATACAGCACTGGGGCCTACAGCAGCCTATGCGGAAGATTTACCGTGGGGCAAGACACGGGAACCCAAGCTGATTACTCCTGACAGCCGCTCATATGAGGATACTAACGAGGACAGACAACGCAGCAACCCACTGCCTTCTGAGTCTAATCGGGACAGGTACAGAGAGGACAGCCGGTCAAATTCAAATCAGCGAGCCTATCAACCGGAGAGAAGCCGGGAATACAGACGGTATAATAATGAGGAGAGAGAACCTCGCCGCAGGGAGCATAGCTCCTATGATGACCGTGAAAATGAAACATATAGTGATAGCGAAATACTAAATACCGGCCACAGATTTTTTGGTAAAGTTTCCAAAGGTCTGGCCAAGGTTATCGCCTATGCATTTTCAGAAGCAGGCCGCCCTAATGGATATATTCTCGGAGAAGAAGCTGGTGGAGCTTTCTTTGCCGGCCTAAAATATGGTGAAGGAACGCTTGTTACAAAATATGATGGCCGTCATAAGGTCTACTGGCAAGGCCCTTCAATTGGTTATGACTTTGGTGCTGAAGGTTCTAAAACCATGATTCTGGTCTATGATCTCAGGAATCCGGATGAGATTTACCAGAATTTCGCAGGTGTAAACGGCTCTGCCTATCTGGTTGGTGGTATTGGACTTACCTTTCAAAGACGAGGACATATTGTACTTGCCCGCATACAATCGGGCCTTGGCGTTCGATTGGGGGCAAATGTTGGATATTTAAAATATACACGCAGGCCTACCTGGAACCCGTTTTAGAATGATCAACAAAGAGCTAAGAAATTAGTTGGCTGATTTAGAAATACAATTTATGTATTTTCGAATAAGATCTGTTCAGGTTGAGAAAGAGCTTACTCTTCCTGACAGAATGCTCTAACATTTGAGCCATAATAACGTAATAAGAACCTGAGCCGATCTTAATATAAAAATAACGGCCACCTGTGAGGCTGAACCGATGAAAATTGAAACTGTCATGCTAATCACACTGGGTTTTCTATTTGCCAGTCTGGTTATATTACTGATTGCTCCTGCATTCTGGAAAAGAGCTGTGAGGCTTACGACTGAACGTCTCAGAGCCAGTATGCCTGTATCAGTTGAAGAAATGCAGGCGGATAAGGATCAACTCAGAGCTGACTTTGCTGTGAAAATCAGGCAATTTGAGATAGAGCTTGATCAAGCAAAGCTTAAGACGGCAAGGCAGTTAATAGATCTAAGCAGAAAAGACTCAGAAATAGCAAAGCTACAGACTCAGCTTAACAAGGTTTCTACCGAGCTGGAAGAACAGCACAATTCCAATGAAGTAATGCGGCAAACCATTGTTACCCGCATACCGCAAATGGAAGAACAGCTTTCCAAAGCCAAAGAAATGCTTGGTGAACGGTATCAGGAGATCACAAAGCTCAAGAGTACCCTTTCGCGCAAGGATGATGAGCTTGGAGAGGTCAAGAACTCCGATCAGATAAGACAGGCTGAAATGCAGCGCCTTAAGAATACTCTTGGCCGCACCATATCTAATAGAAGCTCCGATAATAATCATGAAATCCGTATAGAAGAGCTTGAAAATCTGAAGGAAAAGAACAGAGTCCTGTTTGAAGATTCTGAACGCCTGCAGGAAAAACTCAAAGAAGCAAATGCACGAATAGAAATTGAGAATACTCAGCTGAAAAAAGAAATGCATAAGCTGGCCGAAAAAATTATTGAGATTTCAACCCAGCCTCATGAGATTTCTGAAGAAGCAGCTGCTGTTCAGGTTAGTGAGCCTCCTGCAGCAAATGTAGAAAAAATTAACCTGGCTAACCGCTTGAGAGGGCTGCAGTAGCACAACCATTATGGTTCATCAGGTATGTAAAAAACCATAATCTTTGTTCTGTAATCTCAAGGCTGTTAAACGCCCCGTCCTCCAGGCTCCTGTATCAATGCCAACCCTATTTGAGCGGACTTCAGGAGATGCGGTAATGGTATGTCCATGAACTACTGTTTTTTCAAACTTCCGCCTGTACTGCAGAAAGCGTTGACGTATCCAAAGCATATCCCTTTCCTTTTGCTCGTCTAGAGAAAGCGCAGGGTTTACTCCGGCATGGACAAAAAAGTAATCTCCGTAGGAGGTGTTCAGATCAAGCCCCTTGAAAAAGTCCTTATGTTTTAGGGGCATTTTCTGCTCAAGCAATTCACCAAGAATCTGAGTTGCTCCAGGCTTAAAAATATATTTTTCGGGATCAATACCATATGAATAAAGTGTTGCTTTACCGCCATTATGAAACCAGGTTGGAAGTGCCTGCTTATTTTGGATAGCTTCCAGCATCATCTGTTCATGGTTTCCCTTCAGGAAAACCTTATCAAACCTTTCAGGCAGGTGATTAACCAGAAAATCTATAACCCTGTTACTTTCAGGGCCCCGGTCAATATAATCTCCGAGAAAGATCAGTACCTCATTGCGGACTTTTCGACGTCCTTCACTATCCTCCATAATAGTATCTATCAGGCGCATCAGCAGATCTGCACGACCGTGTATATCACCGATGGCATATAAACGGTAATTGTCCGGTACTGCTCCCAGAGTTTTGCTTAATCTAAACATGCACGCCTAAGTTGAATTCTACTATGAAGTAAATAAAGTACGATTCTACCTCACTTAATAAAACTTCCCTGTTAATTACTAGCAGGATAGCCTTGAAGCGAATCTTTTAAAAGTCCAACAAATGTATTTGTATTATCTGATTTATAGTGCCTCAAAGAAAAAGGTGAACAGGTGATTTTTAATAAATCATATTTTTTCCCTGGATGCGCGGTTTTTTTAGGAGCGTGTGCTCTGTTGTTTTCTACGGCCTACGGCCAAGGTTTTCAACTTCAGACTGCTGACGGGAAAGATCATACCCATTCTAATACGACCGGAGGATGGCGAACTTTTGCTTTGCCTGAAAATAAATCCCAGGCGGGCAAGAGGCAGCTGACCGAACAAAAAGGCAATGATAAAGCGTCTGCTGATAAGACTCCACCAGCTGAGAAAAATGTAACTGCCCCTAAAAAGAAGGTTAAAAAAGCTGCAAAGCCTTCAAATGTAGTGCGCATTATCTCCAGCACAATTGATAACAGTGCACTTGTAATGGCCAATGACCTTGCGCGGCTTCTTGATGATGGCAAGAAGCTCAGAATTGTGCCGATTATAGGTAAGGGGACAGCTCAAAGCCTGAAGGACATATACTATTTGAAGGGCGTGGATATTGGGATTATTCAAACTGATGTCCTTCATTATTACAAAGCAAACAGGAAGCTTCCGGAACCCAACAAGTTTATTCGTTATATAGCGACATTAGGAGCCCAGGAAGTCCATGTCGTTGCCAGGAAAAATATTAAAAGCTTTAAGGAGCTGCAGGGCAGGAACGTTAATATTGGACCATTAGAAGGCGGAAATGCGATTACGGCCCAGGCTGTTCTGAAGGCTCATCAGATAGAAATTAATTCGGTTCATATGGAAAACAGAGCGGCATTAGCACGTTTGAAAACAGGTGCTATAGACGCTGTGGTGATTGTTGGTGGTAAGCCTGTTGTGAATTTACTGAATGTTCTGGCAACTTCAAATGAATTTCATCTACTGGATATCAATTTTAATGAAACTTTGAGCAAAAGGTATAATCCGACGGTTATGATTCATGAGGATTATCCGTTTTTGATTTCCAAAGATAAAGTTGTCAGCTCAGTTTCGGTTGATATGGTTATGGCCATGTATTACTGGCCTAAAGGAACTGCCCGTTATGCCAAGGTTGAAAGGTTTGTAAAAGCATTCTTTTCGAACCTCAGTAATCTGCAAACCCCTTTATATCATAATAAGTGGGGAGAGGTTCGGATAGAACATGACCTGGCAGGATGGAAGCGTTTTCAAGCGGCAAAAGACTGGCTTAATCAGGATAAGAAGAAGAAACTTTCCAGCCTCCCAAAACGATAAGAAACTGCTGATTATACCTGAGGTAAATCGGGATGCTGCAAATAGTCAGCGTCAATTTCGTGAGAAAGATGCGGGTGCGCGTTTTTCTCACTTACTCCAGATAAGTAAACAGCATGACACTTATTTTTAGCACCAAGTTTCTTTTTTGCATTTTTAACGTGAAATCCGACGGTTACTAAACTTATGGTCAAAGCGGAACCAATTTCACGGTCTGTATATCCCTGTGCCATAAGGAATAAGACTTCGCGTTCACGTTTGGTAAGCATCTCAATTTTCTTGCTTGCCTCGTCTGCATTAATAAACTTTGACCGTAATACCGAGACGTATAACAACAAGCCCTGAAGCGAAAATAATTCAGCTTCTTTCAGGAAAATTTCCTTTGTGCTCCCAAGGCAAATAATGTCTCCATCAGCATCCGGCATATGAATTGAAAAAAGATACAAAGGATTGACACCCTCTATATTAAACTGGCGAAATAACTCCATCGCCAATTTATCATCAGCAAAGCTATCCTTAAATCGGAATATATCGCATGGAATATAGGAATTTTCTGAAATACAACTGATAGGATCTCTTTTAGTCAGACATAGCTCTTTTATTATTTCAGTAGTTCTGTCTGAGAAACGCTGCATTAACTGAAGTGGAATGCCCTCATTTCTTTTTGAGTTTTTAATAAGAAAATGCGTAATATTTTGTGCAGATAGTAGATCTGAAGTTATTGAGAATAATTCATGCTCATCCTGAGCTTCTGAAAGATATTTTAGTGTTGAGTTACCCAACTGTTCAAACATACTTACTATTTCAACATTTCTTTTTAACTGCACAGCTTTTGGAAATGCAGTATTACTACAATAAAACGTCATTCTGAATTTGATATTACCCAGTATGATTAACCTATATCAGAACTCTATGAAATAAAATTTTCCAAGTCCAGATAAAGGTTTTTAAAATGGAGAATATATTTATTTATACTTGCTAGTGTCTTTTAATTTCTTATTTTTTTATACACAGATTAATCAGAACACAGCTTCTGCTGACAGGAAAAGAAGTACTTTAATTACCTTTCATCACAATATGATTTAATATTCTTCCGGAACCTGCTTCAATTACCAGTATTTCATCCTTGCCCTGCCTTGAGATATGTACAGACAACAGATCATTTCCCATTGATACAGATTTAACAATTGCTCCTTCGGGCAATTGCACGCTAGACTGCACAGGCTTTACTGATTTTTTGTACGCAACTGTTTGCTGAGGTGTCGTTATCTTGTAAACAAGTACAGAAGCCAAGCCGATAAAGCCTAACACAAGAAAGATGCCTGTTACGGAAACGACAATCTTTAACAATCGCAGCTGTGCCGGCGACAGTTGCGGAGCAGATGAATTGTTTGTCTTATTGTTCCCGTTTGAAGTCATTTACAACATCCTAGAATGAATAATATCGTGATCCCTGACACTAATAGCGAAAATTCCTTTAGCTTCATAGTTACCGATGAGGAAAAAGGCGAAAGACTTGACCGTTTTCTTAGTGAACAACTGACAGATCATAGCCGGTCAAGGGTTAAAGCCCTGATTAAGGAAGGCTTTGTTTCTTCAGAGGGCTCAGTCATTGATGAACCGAATACGCGAATTAAGCCGGGCGAGAACTATGTAATCATTCTGCCTGAAGCAGAACCCGCTATACCCAAAGCTCAGGATATTCCTCTTAATGTGGTGTATGAAGATGATGCCATCATTGTCATTAACAAACCAGCAGGCATGGTAGTGCACCCGGCTGCGGGAAACTGGTCAGGAACGCTTGTCAATGCATTACTGGCGCATTGCGGGGACAGCCTTTCTGGAATCGGGGGTGTTAAAAGGCCAGGAATCGTACACAGACTTGATAAGGAAACCTCTGGTCTGATGGTTGTTGCGAAAACTGATGTTGCTCACCATAGCTTAAGTGAGCAATTTGCGGCACATGGTAAAGATGGACGCATGACCAGAGCTTATACAGCTTTTGTCTGGGGAATGCTTCGCCAGCCAAAAGGGCTTGTGGATGCAGATCTTGGACGGAAAGAAGGGAACCGCATGAAGATGGCGGTTGTAAAATTCGGCGGCAAGCATGCGGTTACTCACTATGAAGTTATTGAACGCTATCTGAACAGCAACGGGGAAGCGGTCGTATCGCAAATTAAATGCATTCTTGAAACAGGGCGTACACACCAGATAAGGGTCCATATGACCCATATTGGCCACCCTCTTCTGGGGGACCAAGTGTATGGTTCCGGCTTTGCTGCCAGTAAATCAAAATTAAGTGATCAGGCTCAGAAATGTCTGGAAGCATTAAGCCGTCAAGCCCTTCATGCCTTTCATTTAGGCTTTGAACATCCCATTACTGGTGAACCAATGCGTTTTGACAGCGAATTGCCAAAGAAAATCCAGCGTCTAGCTGATGCTTTGGCTTTAAAACAATAATTTTTTGCCCCAACATGAATTATTGTTAATTTATTGGTAATGCTGGGTTATAGTACGCATAGATACAATAGTTGTGAACATGTAGTCTTGAGTTCCCGGAAACGCTTCCTATATGTAGAAAAGGTGAGAGATTTTTGGTTTTGAGATATAATCCTATTATCTTAGGTACGGGAAGTTGCTAACCTTATTGTAATTTGCAGGAAAAGGGTGGTTCAGGGGCGAAAACAAGCCCTTGTTGAGTTAGATATGGCCTCAAAAACATTACCTTCAGTTACAGATGCCGGCGGACTTAGCCGCTATCTGGAAGAAATTCGTCGATTTCCAATGTTGGAGCCTCAAGAGGAACAACAGCTGGCAAAGAGCTGGCGTGATGATGGTGATCGAGATGCAGCACATAAACTGGTAACCAGTCACCTGAGACTGGTCGCAAGAATTGCCATGGGTTATCGGGGTTATGGCCTGCCAGTTGGAGAAGTTGTATCAGAGGGTAATGTCGGCCTGATGCAGGCAGTCAAACGATTTGACCCTGATAAAGGCTTCCGCCTTGCGACATACGCAATGTGGTGGATCAGGGCATCTATTCAGGAATATATCCTACGCTCCTGGAGCCTTGTCAAAATGGGCACGACTGCAGCTCAGAAAAAGCTATTCTTTAATCTCAGAAAGATGAAGGGACAAATTGAGGCGCTTGAAGAAGGTGACCTTCGCCCTGATCAGGTTAAGAAAATTGCGACCAAGCTAGGCGTTTCCGAAGATGATGTGATTTCAATGAACCGTCGCCTGTCAGGTGACAGCTCTCTTAATGCTCCTGTCCGCAATGACTCCGAAAGTGGAGAATGGCAGGACTGGCTGGTTGATGAGCATGTAGATCAGGAAACCAAGCTGGCAGAGAGCGAAGAGCTTAACCAGCGACGTGCTATGCTCCAGAATGCCATGGGTAATCTGAACGAGCGTGAGAAACGTATTTTCGAAGCCAGACGCCTGCAGGATACGCCTGTTACGCTTGAAGAGCTATCAGGAGAATTTGGTGTCAGCCGAGAGCGGATCAGACAAATTGAAGTACGGGCATTTGAGAAAGTTCAGAAATCTGTCAAGCAGGCCGCAGTTGAACATGCAACTGTATAAACGCTAACTCCAACTCATCTAATCATTATGCATTTAACCTGGGCAATTGCTCAGGTTTTTTGCGTTTTATGACCTGTTTTTATGCATTTAGTGACATTGGTTCAGAGAAGAAATTAATACTTTGTTAACCATTTCAGGACACACTTTTATCGTAAATTCCTGTTAGGAATTACATACTCTATTAAGTGCAGGGAATTGATATTCCATCAGCTTAATGGGGGGTAATGACCTCATGTTTTGCTGGCCAGAGAGATTAATACTCTTCGTCTAGAGATTTGATGGATCTGACAGCGACGCGGATTTCTTAAGGAGACCAGGCTTTGACAATTCCAAAGCTGCCGTTCTGTTCTCTAAACTTCCTTCTACATAAAGCTATTCGTGACTCTATGGGGTCGATGTACGCCTGTTTCAGGCAAATCTCCAATGCACTGAAGGTTTCGGGGTGTTCGGTTTACCGGACATTATCGGGGGACCGTAAGTGCAATACAACCAAATGGAGCGATAAATGGATAAGCGCATGCAATCTCTTCGGGAGTTCCTTGCATTTAGTGGGGAAAAGGATTCTCAGGTTACTAACCAGAAACCACTCCTTACCCTTCACGCGCTCCTCCGACCACAATATCTTCACCCTCCAAGTATTTAGTAAGGGCTGAACAATTCATTGATCGATTTTTTTCGATTACACTAAACAGGCCGGCTCTCAAAAGGAGCCGGCCTTTTTAGTACCAAGATTATTTCCCAGTATCTTTTCTAGCCATTCTAGCTGCTTTTCTTTCAGCTCTGGCTTTTGCTCTTTGCTTACGCTTAGCTTTAATCTTATGCTTCAGGTGAGCACGTTTAGCAGCTCTTGCATGTCTTCTAGCTGCGATTTTAGCTTTCAGCTTTTCCAGTTTGCTTAGTTTCTTACCACAACGGCCTTCAAGATCTTTGTCTTTTACGTTACCTTTGTAGTCGATTGTAAGCTCGTACTGTTTGCCTTTGTAGCAAGCATCGAAATCGTAATAAGGTGCGCGCGCGTCAGTGATACGGATTTTATAAAAACCACGTGCTTTAAGGCGTTTTGCAACCTGGTGTGCAGTGTATTTTTGTTTAGATTTAGATTTATAACCAGCTTCAGCTGAAGTGGAAAATCCAGTATATAGAGTTAGTGTCAGGCCTGCAAAAAGTACAAGGGCCAAGTTTTTTAATAGTTTCACGATTTTTACCTCTCCTGTAGGTGTGTGAAATTATGTCGTCTGGATTAAATCAGTATACGTTATATAGAGATCTACCAGACCAGCGAAGACCACTAGTAGAAAAGTGGTAAGAAATAAAGAGAGAAAATTTTGATACCAGAACAAAATACAGCTCGCAAAGACTACAAGGTCGCAGCTCTTTATCATTTTGTAGCTTTGCACGATTTTGAACAATTGAAGGAACCGTTGCTGAATTTCTGCAAATCCAGAGAAATTCTTGGCACATTGTTGCTTGCTGATGAGGGTATTAATGGCACTGTTGCTGGTTCTCCCGAGGCTATTGACGAGCTTATCATATATCTCAGGATGGGGAATATTTTTAAAGGGCGGCTGAAAAATCTGGATGTAAAATTCTCTACAGCGTCCAAAGCACCCTTTCTGAGAATGCGTGTAAAACTGAAGCGAGAAATTGTCACACTGCGTGCTCCGGAGGCCTCTCCGACCAAACAGGTGGGGGCTTATTGCACTCCGGAAGAGTGGAATGAGGTCATTTCGGACCCGGAAACGCTCGTTATAGACACGCGAAATGACTATGAGGTGGCTATTGGTTCCTTTGAAAGAGCTGTTGATCCCAGGACGACGGCATTTACCGAGTTCAAGGACTATGTTGAGAAAAATCTGGATCCAAAAAAGCATAAAAAAGTAGCGATGTTTTGTACCGGAGGGATACGTTGTGAGAAAGCTTCCTCTTATATGATGGCTCACGGCTTTAATGAAGTGTATCATCTCAAGGGCGGAATTCTGAAATATCTTGAAGAAATGCCTGAAGAGAAAAGTTTATGGAATGGCGATTGCTTTGTGTTTGATGAGCGGGTTGCCGTTGGGCATGGACTGACAGAAAGCGGTTTTACGCAATGCCATGCCTGCCGCTATCCTTTAAATGAAGAACAACGGAGTTCTTCTGATTATATTCACGGTGTTCAATGCCCTCATTGTAAGGACAAAAAGACCGATGAGGAGCGGGCGCGGGCTATTGCCCGACAAAAACAGATGGAACTGGCAGCCGAAAAAGGTATCTCTCATATCGGGGATAAGGCCAATGAGGACGCCGAGAGGATGCGTAAAGAGAAAGAGGCGGCTCTTGCCAGAACGCGCCAGCAGTAATCTTTAGATATTCCTGTTATTTCTCATCCATAGCAAGGATGATCTGAGCATAGGCTTTCAGCTTGCGTTTCATGTTTTCCAGCGAGATGCGCTCATTGGTGCCGTGAAAGCCGTCTATATCTTCAGAATTGAGGACAATCGGGACAAAGCGGTATACGTTATCTGTGATTTTGGTGGCGTAGCGTCCGTCTGTTGCACCAAGCACCAGCATGGGAGCGGAAGAAATGTTGCCTCCAGCTTCTGATCCTACGGCAGCCAAGACCTGATACGCCTTAGTACTCAGCGGGGAGACTGGCGGACGCTTTCCTTCTTCCGTCCCCTTTGAGATCACCTTGATTTCCAGCCCCGGAATATGGCTGGTTACCTTTTTAATATGGGCCAGAATAGTTTCAATGCTGTCTTTCGGGTGAATTCTGAAATTAATGACGGCTTTTGCCCGTTGGGCCAGTACATTCTCTTTCGATGAACCGCTCAGCATTGTCGGTGCAGTTGTGGTCCGGATAAGCGCATTGGCGGCGGCGCTTTTTGCCATTTGCTGCTGAACAAGCCCTTCAAACAGCCAGAGATTTGAGAACAGTATGCGCTGCACAAATGGCATTTCGGGTCTGGATATGTTGATCATATCCGAGATTGGCCTTTCGAGAAGACTGGCAGTAAGCTGATTATTATCGAGTGCCAGGACTGCGCCTGAAATTTTTACTGCTGCAGAATTTCTTGGCGGTATTGATGAATGGCCACCTTTTGAGGATGCTGTCAGTTCAACTGTAAGATAAGACTTTTCGGATATTCCGATGAGTGCCATCGGCTTTCCGGTCAATGGAAATTTATCAATTATGAAAGAGCCTTCATCCAGCGCCATCTCAGGTTTGATACCACGAGACTTCAGAAGCTTAATTCCGGCTTCAGCACCTTTACCACCGACTTCTTCATCATGGCCGAAGAGAAAGATAATTGTCCGTTTTGGCTTAAAATTGTTATTGGCCAGTGCTTCTGTGACTTCCATCCAGCTGATTAACGACCCTTTATCGTCAATTGCGCCGCGGCCATAGAGGTATCCGTCTATGACTTTGCCCTCGAAAGGAGGGGCTTTCCAATCCGCTTCTGTTCCCTGATTTACCGGAACAACGTCCTGATGGGCCATCAGCAGGATTGGCGGCAATGACGTATCCGAGCCCGTCCAGGTGTAGAGCAGGGTCTGTGTTCCCGGTACAACCTCTCTGGTCATGGCTTCATGTGATTTTGGGTAGGTGGTTGCAAGCCAGTTATGAAAATCCAGCCAGGGCTTTTCACCTGTCGTTTCAGGAAAGCCTTTTTCCGTCATGGTTGTTTTGAACCGGATGGCCTCTGACAAATGGGCAACCGCTGTACCAACCGACATTTCAGGAGCATCGGGAAGTTTTACCAGCTTTGACTGTGAAGAGGTGGAGAGCAGCAAGGTTCTACCAACCAGAACAGCAACTAAAACTACGCACACAACAAGTATTAATTGTATAAACCGCCAGATCATTCTCATTGTGCCTGCCCTTATTTGTGTACTGTATTTTGGTAAGCGTTGCAGTTATTCATGGTTATTGTCAAGTAGACCATCGCGGGAAGGCGGGCTGTCTCTCCACAGAAAGAACATCAGCCCCTGAGCACTACGCCCCGCGATCAAAATAAATTATCCCCCTGACAGATTCCTGTGATTGGCCCACAAAACCAACGTTTCCATTCACGTTCTGACCACAAATTGTGACACTCAATTTACGTTTCAATCCCTCCAATTCACCAGCTATTCACGCCGGTTCACGTGTTGTCACCACCAAAAGGCAATCACTGATGAGAAAAACAATCTGCTTGTTAAATGCCAAATAAGGGACCTCGCAGCCATTGCCACGGGCGGGTCAATCACTATTTGCAATTGCACCTTTTTTTATTCCTGTAAACGTTTGACGCATCCTGAATGTATTTTCATGCCACGGCAATATCTTGATGCAGTCGAGGCTGGTGAGAATGGTTTCGGTGTAAATAAGTCATTTTGGGGAGAACATATCTGCCGTATGCAAGCTTAACCGCACTGATAGAGTGTCAATATTAAGAGTAAAAGCAAGCAACAGGCCAGAAACAGAATAATAGTTCAGACACATTTACTAGAGATATTTACTCAAAAACAATGTAATATAACCATATTGAACATTGAAAAATTATATTTATGTGGGAAAAATGTGTAAAATGATCACAATGTTTATTAAATCAGAACTGTCTTTATTGAAGTTATTAAATTATTATTACTATATACATCCAAGTTATAATTATGAGAAATATTATATTGCTATAAAATTTACAAGTAGAGATTTAAAATGGCTTTACCAATACTTGAAGAAGAGCACATCCCTAACGATCAGGAAAATAATAATCAAACAACTCCTCCCAACAAAAAACATAAAGATAAAAGGGAGGGTAATATGACTAAAGAAAAGCCGATAATCCTGCTCATAGAGGAAAAATTCAGAATACAAAAAAACCAGAAAGCTCTGGAAATTATCAATAGATTAAAAGAAGGAAATAATTGGGAGGATAATTTTGAATCCAAAGAAAAAATTGCATCCTTTATAGTACGATTTATATCCAGAGTAATTCAAACTACAACCAGTGAAGAGAAGTTGGATGCGGTTCAAACAGGTATTGGAAAAATAGTTAAAAAGAACTGGAGCCAGGAAAATACACTTACCGAAAAATATATTGAGGCACTAGATTCGAGTGGTAGCCCTGAAGAGAAAAAACGTCGATTTGGGGATTTTGTATATAAAGAGATATATTGTAAGCCGTATAAAATAGATACTCCTTTTTAAAATTAAAATATTACCAAGCACATCCAATTCTGACTTAAGAATTTACAAATGAAAATAACCCCAAATGTCTGTCCAAAATATTTATTGGGAACGCAGGCACTTATTACACTCATATCCGGGCAGGATGAAACCTTCGCATCCTGGGTGAAGGATATATTAAAGCAGTCTGGAAATATATTCATAAGCACTGCAAGTATTTTGCAAATACATAATATTATATCTTCGAATGCGGATGAGGAAACAATCTGGCGTTTCGAAAATACAAGAAATGACTTCATGCAGTATAACTGTATCTGGCCAATTATGACAGAACATGAGCGAATGGCCCGCCAGGATCTCAATTTCAGGTTTATATGGCATAATCTCGAAGGAGAGGAAACAGATATTCCTTTTATGGAACGCCTTGTAATTGCTGCTGCAATTGAAGGCTATCTGGATAATCCCATGTTTTTCGTAAACATCCGCCAGCCAGGCTATATAAAAATCAAACTTAGGTACAAGAATAGATTTAAGTTTTTAACAACAGATAAGTTATGACCAAAGACAGCAAGCGTTTAAATATTTTATGTCTATCAGGTGGCGGTTATAGAGGATTGTTTACCGCCGAATTATTAAATAAAGTAGCTAAAGGGTTGAAAGTAGACAACTTACAATCTCACTTTGATCTATTTATTGGTACTTCAACCGGCGGACTGATAGCAACCGCTTTGTCCTATGGAATTCCTCCCAGAAGAATTGTCCAAGCCTATCAGAAACATGGTCCACGAATCTTTCCCTCCAAAACGGGTCTGGAAAAGTTTATTAGCTGGAGACGTAAAGGTGCTATATACGATAAAGAGGCCATCTCAGATGCTATACAGGAGTTGATCCCTGATAATTATAAGAAACCAATTCAAAATGAAGATGTTAAACTGGCCTTGGTAACGGCAAGTAGTATCACAAAAAGCTATAAGCTACTTGCTGGAAAACGCTTCTCTGATTCTGCTTCCAGCAGAATAAGTGTACACGACGCAATACAATCAACAACAGCCGCACCTGTATATTTTTCTCCTCAAAATATAGGCAATGATCAATACATAGATGGGGGGTTGATAGCAAATGCACCTTCCATGATTGGCGCAGCACTTATAATGGATACTTTCAAGGAGGTAGAGCCCGAAGCTATTCATGTGCTCCATATAGGTACGGCAAGTTCTTTACAGATAAAAAAGCCCAGAAATAAACCCAGATTTTATAATATGTTTTTTGATTTACGAGACATGATCCATTATCTCATGGCTACGCAGGAACTTCTTTCAATCAAAATGGCACAAACATGGCTCACTGAACGTAGATATGTTTATGTCGATGCCCCTCCCCTTTTGCGCCAAGGGGTAGAGTTAGAAAACATGGATGATGCAAGTAAAGATGTTGAAGAGCGACTGATGTTGCTTGCAGAACATACATGGCTGGAGTGGAAAGACAGGCCTGAACTGAACGCCTTCTTTTATGATGCCCATAGCGCATAATTACGTTGCCAGGGTATTCAGGAAATAACAGGGGCAAGGTTTAGTGCCCTGCCCCGTGGGAAGAGTTTTGTGTATGATCTGGCTTGATTATATCAGTCCGACAAATTCTGATACATCGTAAGCATCTGCGCCACGCACTATGGAGTTCTGGACGTCATGCAGATTGGCACCTTCTATGCTTACAACTACATTATTAGAGTAAACAAGAACCAAATCGTCCATTGCAACAACATTTACATTTGTATCTGAAAAGAAGAGCTTATCATTGGCCTGATAATCATGGATTGTGTCCCAACCCAGATTGCCATCAGCCCACTTGTAATCTCTATCCTGAATGAACGCAAATGCATCAGCTCCAGCACCTCCGTACAAGTTATCATTGCCTTCATCACCTGACAGAATATCTCTATGCTTACCGCCTTTAAGGGTGTCATTGCCTCCCTGGCCTTCTATCCTGTCTTTTCCGTTGCCGCCTTTAAGCGTATCTCCGCCGCTTCGGCCGGTGTTACTGTCTCCTAAAATAATATCATTTCCATTGTTTCCTGAAATATTATCGGCTCCGGCGCCTCCTTCCAGAACGTCATGGCCACCCTTTCCGGAAATTGTATCGTTACCGTCGCCACCATTAATATAATCCCTTTGACTATTTCCGGTCAGCTTGTCTTTTCCTCCCCAGCCATACATTTCTGTATAGTTGGAATCATTTTTTTGAGTATCCGCTCCATTGGTACCCTCCCATTTCCAATATGGCATTATTATCTCCTTTTGTAATTTAATTGCAGGGCCATGCTAGTTCAGGCTGCTACTATTACAAAACGAGTTATTTTCAGTGCAGGATGAAAATAACTCATATAGAGCAAGTATTTACATAACTACACATGCAAAAGAAAAAAACCAATATCCTGGTTACAGGAACCGATGCGAAGTTATACGAGATTCCTGCCCTTACATATCAGGGCTGTGCAGAGCGCAAAAACGCTGCTCCAGTAGTCAATAAATTGCATAGCCGGGTTCGAGGTCGCGAATACGAGAAGCCCGGGCTTTAAGTGGGTGCTTTATTTTCACATAGGTTAGGTTCCCCGATACGTCCTCCGACACGGGCACAGACGGTCTGCAGCATCGTGTCGGATGTGAGGGAGGATGTTTTTTGGGGGTAAGTTTTTTTTGCGCCTGAGAATTGTGCCACAGGTTAAGTTTTATCGTGTGGCTTTCACCCCCATCCCCCACTTCGTGGGTACTTCCCCCGTCAAGGGGGAAGAGGGGAATATACCGTTAGTTCAGTGAGTTAAAAGCACGATCTTCTTCCTTCCCCCTTGACGAGGGAAGCGCCGAAGCGTACGCAAGCGAAGGGGGTGACTGGCGTTTGGCACTGCCTGTCAAGTCTAAAACCACTGGCTTCATATTCTCTGCCAGTCGCATACTGTGTTTTTTACTACGATAATATCTTTTTGTGGTCAGGTCTTGTCTGACTTGTTCTTGTACGAGCTACAAGCATGCACCAGGTTATGTGTGTAACCGTCTTTTTCTATTGTATACCTCATCGGGTCAGGGATAGGCTTCTAAAATGAATAGAGTCTAACAAATAATACCGATTGCAATATATTTAAAAAATTTAAAAACGGTATTGACGCATCTGATGTTTTGTGTCAGCTTTCACATATCAAATTCTTTAGGAAACAAGTGATGACTTATACAAGTAACAGCACATACAAATATATCGACCTCGGGGTACGTTCCCTGGGCGCATATTTGTGCCTGTCGTCATCCGAGCTCAGTTCATAAAACCGGTGCAGCTATTGCACCGTTAGATCGGTGCAGTTCTTAAGGAAACTCCCCCTGTAACTATACCATCTAGCGCACAATAAGATACGGAATTATCTTATCTTTTTCTTGTTGTGGGATTTTTTGATCCGGGCTTGAGATTATCGACAACAGTCGGTGAGTTCATGCATGTTTGTGCATGCTTTCTCCCCAATCATTTTTTTATCCAGAAGACATATGCGTGTTTTTTGAAGAACGTATATTTGCATCTACCTAATGTTGCATATGCACATTTTTGAATAAGGAGTTTTATTATGGAAGGTTAAGCCGAAAGATTACGGGGTAACGGCCGCGGTCTTGAAAACCGTAGAACCATAGCGTTGTGGGGGTTCGAATCCCCTGCCTTCCGCTTTTTTGGTCTCACAATAGCTCGCAAAGCGAACGTCTCCGACGGGGCGGCGTAACACGCCGATGCCCGCCTGGGCCTAGTTAGAGTGCTGTTTGTGAAGTTGAAGTTGTATTTTTTATATGCGCCTGTAGCCCAACTGGAAGAGGCAGTTTTTTGTCTCACGACAGCTCGCAAAGCGAGCGTCTCCGACGGGCGGCGCAATGCACCGAGGCCCGCCTGGGCCTAGTTAGAGTGCTGTTTGTGAAGTTGAAGTTGTATTTTTTATATGCGCCTGTAGCCCAACTGGAAGAGGCACTTGTTTTAGGAGCAAGTCAGTGAAGGTTCGAATCCTTCCAGGCGTACTCATTTTGCCTCACGACAGCTCTCAAAACGGGCGCCTCCCGTAGGCCTAACAAGAGTGCGAGCAGCGAAGTAGAAAGTAGATCAGGTCCCTGTAGCCCAACGGGTAGAGGCAACAGACTTAAAATTTGTACAGTGCTGGTTCGAATCCGGCCAGGGACACTCGTTTTGTCTCACAATAGCTCGCAATGCAGGTGTCTCTGGCAAAAGCCAAAGAGTGAGATGATTAATTTTGCAAGAGACTGCTGAAGGGTATCTCCCCGATATTCCTGTCGCAGACAGCATGGTTCTCATTGCAGAAGCATCCAGTTTTTTTGCTGGATAAACAGAAAAACGCCCGGCGTCCATGTCCGATCACAAACGCATGACGCGGGGTGTTTTTCGAAACAGGAAGGTAAACCTGCCGGGTGGCAGGCGCGGTTTGCTAAACCGTCGGAACCCTTTGGGTTTGTGGATCGAGACCACTGCCTTCCGCCATAATTTTGGGGCAGGCTGGGCATGAGTGAGCCCAACGGCCTGTAAAGCCGCCGTTTATACTGTGGAGGTGCAAATTCCTCCCCTGCCCACTTATAAAAACATTAATTTGAACCCTAATGACCAGGTGTACGACAAATTTACGCCCTCATATTAATACAAATGTGTTGTCAGAACAGAAAGTCAGGTGAGCAATATGGCTGAATTGGTAGAATTTGAAACCTTTATGCAACGCCATTGGGACAGCCTTGATTCCAGAACCATGGAGTTTAGCCGTTTTCAATTATTGTTACCGCATTTACAAAAGAATCCCGAAGCAGCTGCAAATGCAAAATTCTGGTCCTGCGGACAGGGCACAGCTTGCGCCGTTTTTTTTAATGGAAACCTTATACTTGGGGACATTGACGACAAATCCTGTGAGTTTATCACTTCCGAAATAAGAGCTGAAACCATCAGGAAAATATCCGGACCTGGAAGAATTATGGACCAGAGTATAAAGTATTTCGAGCAATCCTTAACTTTATTTTCGGAACAGATACCGCTCCATGTGATGATGTTAGATCAAGAACCTGCGGACGTTACTGGTGCAGGCGGGGGTCGACTCGCTGAAGATAAAGATCTGAATATTTTAACTGAATGGTTATATGAATTTAATGAGCAGGCTATTGCCCACCAACCTGAATTACCCATGACCAAGTGCCGTAAAATATGTATGCGTTATATAGAGGCTGGTAATATGGCTGTCTGGGAACAGGATAACATTCCGGTATCCATGGCTTCAATAGTTAATACCACCCCCAGATATATTGCAATTTCTCTGGTATATACACCGCGGAAGTTCAGAAATAAAGGGTATGCAGCCCAGACTGTCCGTATGTTGTCTCAGAGAATAGTTGAAAATGGGTCTATGGCATGTCTTTATATAGATGCGCGAAACCCTGTTTCCAGACGGTGTTATGAGAAGATTGGTTTTGTTGTAACTGGCGGGCATGTGGAAACATCAAACATGAACTTTGAAAGTTGAAAGAACTACCGCTTTGAGCCACCCTTTTATCATGCGGCTGATTAGCCTCACCATGACTTCACAACTCCAGCGCCATCACGAGTTTCACCCGGCCGTCACTATAATAGTTCTGCCCTAACTCAAAATCCCGGAAACCTGCCTTGCGGTAGATTTTAATTGCGTTTGTATTGGTTGGGGTGACTGTCAGTTTTATTATGGGAAATTCTGCTGTTCTCATTTTTGAAATACAGGCGTTGAATAAAGCATGACCAACTCCTTTTGACTGAAAGTCAGGGTGTACGGCAAGGGCCAGCACCCAGGCTTCGTTGCGGGAAAAGCTTCCCAGGCAGTATCCACAGACCTGTGTTTCATATTCCGCTATAAAAATATAATCAGAGAACATATCAAAGAACTGACGAATGGTTCTGCGGTTATACTCATGGGGGGAAAAGACTGCTTTATCAAGTGCCTGAATATTTTCAATGTCTTCCAGCGAGGCAGTTCTAATTGTCAGCATGATTACGGATTCCCAAAACGCACATTATATCAGCACAGGCATGTAACGCAAAATTTACACTGGCGCTTCATATTTTGCTATAATCACTCCATTTCGTAAAATTATACCATCATACTGAAGGTGAATGACCATGGCCATTAAAGTTGATCTTAAAGGAAAAAATGCGATTGTGACGGGCTCTACGTCTGGTATCGGGCTGGGGGTTGCCAGGGCTCTGGCTGAATGCGGGGCCAATGTGATGGTGAATGGTCTGGGGACTGAGAGTGATAATGCGAAGGCTATAGAGGAGATTTCATCTTTCGGGACGAAGACGGCATTTTCTCCTGCCAATATGCTGGAGCCTGGTGAAATAGATTCTCTCGTTCAAACAACGATATCGGATTTTGGCTCGGTTGATATTCTTGTCAATAATGCAGGCATTCAGTTCGTTTCTCCGATTGAAGAATTTCCGATTGATAAGTGGAATGCGATTATTGGTATAAACCTGTCCTCGGCATTTCATACTATCCGCTGTGCGACGCCGAATATGAAACAGAATGGCTGGGGACGTATTATTAATATTGCTTCGGCTCATTCGCTGGTGGCTTCTCCGTTCAAGTCGGCCTATGTGGCTGCAAAACATGGCATTGTGGGACTTACGAAGACGGTTGCGCTGGAGCTGGCCCAGTGTGGTGTAACCTGTAATGCGATTTCGCCGGGATATGTGAAAACGCCATTGGTGGAAAATCAGATCCCGGATACGGCAAAGGCGCGGGGAATTACGGAAGAAGAGGTTATTCAGAATGTGCTGCTTGCGGCGCAACCGACAAAGGAATTTATCACTGTTGAGCAGGTGGGTGGTATAGCTACATTTCTGTGCAGCGATACTGCATCGCAAATTACCGGTGCCAATATGTCAGTAGATGGTGGCTGGACTTCTCAATAATATACAACCGGGGCCGCTTATATCTATAGCCAGCCCCGTCTTTATATCAGAACCTGCGCATTATATTGCCCAGAAACAATAATCCGTAGGCGAGCAATAAAATTTCAAACAGTCCGAAGCTCACGATTGTTGATGCAAGTGGAAAGTTCAGGCTGAAATATCTGATTGCGATCACTGCAGCTACCAGAATTACTGATAACAGAAATACCGGAAGAGTTGGTGTATTAAGTTTCATAGTTATATTCCCTATTGTGTGATTTAACATCACAGATGCCGCCGCATCGATTCAAGGCGAATATTAGTTAACATAACTATTTTTGTTAAGCCTGATATTATGGAAACTTTTCAGTCATCAACATAATAATGAAGGTTACATCTTCTCTTCTTTTTGCATTTTGTGGAATTTCTTTACCAGACGATCCCGCTTCAGCCTTGAGAGATAATCAATAAAAAGCATACCATCCAGATGATCAACTTCGTGCTGAATGACAGTAGACAACATCCCTTCTGCTTTCAAATGCTGCATCACACCTTTGGTATCGAGATATTCAACCTCAATTTTATCAGGGCGCTCAATTTCCGCATATATTTTCGGGATTGAAAGACAGCCTTCTTCATAAAGGCGGGGCTCATCACCGACTTTCAGGATTTTCGGGTTAATCATGACCAGTGGCTGACGTTCCTCGTCTTCATCACGGGATATATCCATGACAATAACCCTGCGAGGTACCGCAACCTGAACTGCAGCAAGCCCAACTCCGGGTGCATCATACATCGTCTCGAGCATATCTTCTGTGAATTTAACCAGTTCGGCATCAACACGCTCAACTGGCTCACTCTTGTCGCGCAGCATCGGGTCAGGAATTGTAATAATATCTAGAATAGCCATCGAAAACCTTTTTGTTCCTCCCTATCTCGGGCAGGCCTCATGAAATAGGACATGAATGAGAAGCGGTCAACCTCTCCGGTTATGCAAAAAATATGTGGGAAAGTAAGCACATGTTCATGCTTTGATCCATCATACGGTACGAATCATATTAGTGTATATGTGTGAGAATCTACTGAAAGTAAACACAACATATGAATGAATTCGTTTACAATCCGGATTTACTGCTATTGGGACTGAGCCTTTTGGTGATCATTTTATTGTTAACTCTAACGGGTATAACAATAGCCAATTCACGCAGAAGATCAGAAGAAGCATCTGCGCGATCGGAAACAACACGCTCTATTGAAGCGGAAATTGCAGCCCTGAAAGGCAGTCTGAATACGCTTGCAGAAGTAACAGTGACAAGGCAGTCAGAAGTTTCACGCAACCTGCATGAACGCCTTGATACCGTTAGCCAGAATCTTGGGCAAAATCTCACAGAAAACTCAAAAAAAACAACTGACAGTCTGGCTCAACTACAGGAGCGTCTGGCTGTTATTGATACTGCGCAACAAAATATTACGGACCTTTCCAGCAAAGTTGTGTCTTTGCAGGATGTGTTGTCCAACAAGCAATCCCGAGGCGCGTTCGGGCAAGGACGTATGGAAAATATTATTCAGGATGCCCTGCCCCGTAACAGCTATACATTTCAGGCGACATTATCCAACGGCAAACGGCCTGACTGCCTTATTCATCTGCCAAATGACGGGGCTGCAATCGCGATTGATGCAAAGTTTCCGCTAGAGGGCTTTGAGGCTTTTCGTGCAGCACAAAATGATGCTGACCGTAAAGAGGCTGCCAGACAGGTGCGTACACATGTTGGCAGGCATATTGAAGATATTGCAGCCAAATATTTTATATCAGGAGAGACGCAGGATTCTGCAATTATGTTTATTCCGTCAGAATCCATCTATGCGGATCTGAACGAGTTTTTCCCTGATCTGGTGCAGAAGGCCTACCGTTCGCGGATCATTATCTCTGCACCCAACATGCTGATGCTGGCCGTGCAAACAATTCAATCCATCATGAAAGATGTACAGATGCGGGAGGCAGCAGGTTTAATTAAACAGGAAGTTTCCTATTTAATGGAAGATATGCAGCGCCTGAGAGAGCGTGTTCTGAATCTCCAGAAACACTTTGGTCAGGCTAATAAGGATATGGAGCAGATCTCCACATCTTCAGAAAAAATTCTATCAAGAGGAACGCGTATTGAAGCTCTCGATTTTAATGAGAGCAAGTCAGAACCTGAAAAGGTCAAAGAAACCGGAACACTTCTGGCGGGTGAGTAAGCAGTAGAGTACTGAGTAAAATTTTCGTTCAATCAAATATTTAGGCTAATAAATGTCAATAGTTCTCAATCTCGATGTAATGCTTGCATCACGCAAAGTGCGCAATAATGAACTCGCAAGAGAAGTTGGCGTCACTGCGCAAAACATTTCACTTATGAAGTCAGGTAAAGTTCGCGGCGTACGTTTTGATACCCTGGAAAAAATCTGTGAAACACTGGACTGTCAGCCAGGTGACCTTCTGAAATATCAGCAGGATAACTAGTGACTGATCCAAAGTATCCTTGATATTGAGGATACATCCTTAAGGTTGAAGCTTTGCCTGTCATTTTCGCGACCGAGTTTGCAGACTTCAACCTTTTTTGTTGTCAATTTCTCTACAACGGCAATAAATGAACAATCATCTTTCAAACAAATATAGGCCCTATCGCCAGCTTCTACTGTAACCATAGCAGATAAGATCAGCTTATCTCCCTGACGATAATATGGCTCCATATCATCACTTTCGAGCTCAAGAATAAAATGCCCCTCATTTCCTGGGCCCGGCAGAGGTGTTCCAGGCATATTACTCAGGACAGGCTTTTTATCATTTTCATAAAAGCCATGAGGATTATCGACTGCTGCCATAGAAGGAATGATACCCAACTGTGAAGTTTTCTTATCCGGGGCATCTATCGCAGTAATAATTTTCGCAAAATCAAAAAATGAAATCTGTGTTGCCTGCAAGACTTTAGACAGGCTTTCAGTCGAGGGCCAGCGTTCTTTGCCATCTGATGTTTTACGCTTGGATTTATTGAAACTGGTCGGGTCCAGTCCGGCTTTTTTTGCAAGGCCAGATGGTGACAGGTCAAAGCGCAACGCCAGAGCATCAATCGCTGCCCAGATTCTACTGTGGGTCAGCATTGTTGTAAGTGTCCAATTAAAATATTGATATCAACGTTTTATACGCACAGAACTCATTGTGCTTATAACGTTTGGACCAAATTGTCCAGTGCTACCTAGAGAAAGACTCAGGCTCAGGAGAATATCTCTCGCGCATTTCCTTTGAGAAACGACAGGTCTGGATCTCCGCCATGGCGTTGCATGATTTCCGGATATGTCCCCTGCATACCATCTCTGTATTCAGCAAATGCTTCATGGGTAATCAGCTTATCTTTAAGGGGCAATGGTTCATCAAACCAGGACATAATGCGGGTAGGACATAACAGGGCCAGACGAAATGCTAACAACCTCCATGAATACTGTTTTCTTTTTTTTATTTCATATCCGATATATCTCCAGAAAGACGTGCCTCCACGGAAATCATTCTTCATATGGTCATAGGTATCTTTGAGTGTTTTCTTAAATCTTACTGTTCTGGTTTTCGGGAGCCTTGTAATAAAATCAACATGATCCAAGGGAATATATGCCCCAATAGAAGACATTCTGTTCCAGAGGTTTCTATCCTCTCCACGATACATATTCAGATAAGGGCCATGGCTTAAAAGAAACTCACGGTTTGCCATATTTATGTGCTGGCCACTGACCAGAACCTGACGTCCAAGACATTTTTCCAGACGATGAAAAACCTCTACGAAGTCATTTATATAAGGACCGAAAACATCATCACAATCCAGATGAAGCAAGACAAATTCCCCTCTGGCTTCCTGGATACTGATGTTACGGGTAAAACCAAGCTTTCGCCGACGATCTCTCTTCAGCGCTATCAGTCTTAACGCCTTATACTGCTTCTCCAGTTTTTTTATGACTTCCACGCTATTATCGCTGGAGCCATCATCAACAATGACCACTTCGTAACGGCTATCAAGCTGCTCCATCAGGCTGCTCAGTGACCTTTCTATTGTATCTTCCATATTGTAATTGCAAATACATATGGAATATACGGGGGGTTCCTGGCCTGCTTCACTGTTCCTGTTCGGAGATGAGTGTATATTTGCTGTTTTATCCATTTTTTCCATCAGAAGAAGTTTAGAAAATTTATTCAGCACCAACCATTACTGATCCTACTGTCGGCTCAGCAGGATCAGATGAAGTTTTCGTATCCCGGTGATCATGAGTGAAGTGTGCCAAATCATGCTGGCAGATCACCTCCTGATATGAACCTGAAGCTGTAATGGCTCCCCTGTCTACCACATGAATGATATCGCAATTTTCCAGGGTCTGAAGTCGATGCGTTACAATAATAAGCGTAACTTCATCGGTCATAGTCATAATTTCATTGATGACATTCTGCTCTGTCCGGGTATCAAGTGCGCTAGTCGCTTCATCAAAAACCATTACGGGAGTCTTTTTATATAAAGCACGGGCTATACCAATCCTTTGCCGCTGTCCTCCGGATAACTGTTTTCCCCGTTCGCCAACTATAGTGTCCAGCCCCGCTGGTAACTGGGCAATAACTTCACCCAACTGGGCACGGCGGGCAGCTTCCTGGACCCGATCCAGATCTATGTTCTGTTTTTCAACACCAAAGGCTATATTTTCAGCGATTGTCGCATCATTCAGATAAATATCCTGCGGAACATGAGCAATACTACGCTGCCACCCCTGACGGATGGCCCCGGTCATAACCTGCTGATCAACTTCTATTATTCCGGAGGTTGGTGACAAGAGTCCCAATATCAGATCCAGAAGAGTGCTTTTACCACTTCCGCTTCTGCCGATAATGCCAATACACTGTCCTTTCCTGATTTCCAGTGAGACACCATTCAAAACACTTGCGGCCGATCCTTTGTAGGAAAACCCCACATTTTTGAAGCTGAGACCGGACCTGAGTTGTGCCGGGGCAGAAACCGGTTCAAGATATTCCTGCGGGACGGGCTGTTTTAGTATTTCAAATACATCAATTGTCTGCGGCCAACAGCTATTGATTGCTGACCATCCTGCGTACATCTGCTGTACAGTAGGCAGCAATCTCTGTGCAGCTAATGCCAAAGCTCCGAAGAAAGGAAGCTGAGAAGAGAAATTGCCGGATAAAGCGGAGTAACAGGCCACCATAGCTATAACCATGATACCGACAGGTTCAACGATCATACGGGGCCCCTGACCTATTAACAGGTTGGAACCGGCAGCTCTTTTTATCTGAACAGAGATTTTACCAAAATGGTCACAATATTGTTTCTGGCGCCCTTCAAGCAATATATCCCGAATTCCACCCAGGCTTTCCTGCATCCATTTCAGGAGATTACTGGTGTTTCGGGCTATCATCCGGCCATTGCGCAATAGCTGTAGCCGGGTGAAGGTCATTACAACCAAATACACTGAACCTATAACAGCAAACATTCCAAGGCTGAAGTATGGGTCAATGTATATGACACCTGCAACTATAAATAGCATAATTACTGTGCCGTGAACAAAATTCAACGCAGACAGGATGATAGCAGTCACAGCCCCAGTTTTTAGAACACTCGCTGTCACAGTACTGGCATTGCGTTGGGCATGAACTTCATATGGCTGGTATATACTACGCCGATAGACCTCACGCTCAAAATCGGCACCAACGGCGTGTGAGACCCGTATGTTAAGCCATAACAGAAAACCACGCACCAGGGCTGACAGGCTAATGGCTAACAGAAAAAAAGTGGTAAGCAATACAATAATTTCATGCTGTGTATCAGCACCAAAGAACTGTGTTATTCCTTCGAACAATTTAAATTCCAGCGCCTTTTCAGGTGTCAACAACACCCCCAGAAAAGGTATGATTGCTCCTATACTGGCAATTTCGCAAAACCCGCTAACTACGGTTACAACCAGCAGTAACAAAACATGATATCTACGCCTGATCGAAACATATTGCCAGGTTTCATATATTATCTGGAAAGTTTTATTCAGCATTTTCCTCTGGAATTTCAACACCTGCACTAATTTATCAGGCTGCTCTTTGTAAACAGTAAGAAACAACAAGAAAAGAATTTAATGTAAATATTTTTATTATAAACAATAATGCTGTGGAAAATAAATAATAAACAATAATGCTATATTACGCAAAACACTTTTATTACATAAACTTATTTCAGAACTATAATGGATTACACACATCACAGGCACATCTTGTTATCTATACATTTTTCTGAATAGAATTACCCGAATAAATACTCATCCACCTGCATATTACTGATTGAGAGAGATACATGCAAAGACTCGTAAAAGATATGCTGACGTTGACACGTTTAAACCTGCCTGCCTCATTTGACAGAAAGCGTATTATTCTGAATTTTGTGTCACTGTATTGCCTGTCTGTCATTAGTCGAATTACATCAGGTTTCAGGCGTGCTCCGCGCTGGCAGCAAACAAATGTAAAAATTGATAGTGAAATCTGGCAGTCCTTCAATCACATCATTTCCATGTATGTAAAATACCTCTCTCCCAGGTATCTGTTGCAAACATATGTTATCCGGGGCGTTGCTACGGGATGGCACTCCAAAAGCTATATAGACTTCCTTAAAGGCAATTTCACAAAAGAGCACCTTGACAGAATACCTTTGCGCCTTCTGACAAAGGTAGAGCAGGTATCCAACTCGCTTTCAAAGGAATTTGCAGGACTGCAAGAGGATACTGTAAACCGGTGGCTATCCACCTATCAATTTGGCTTAAGTGACTTTCATACCAGTGCAGATGAACTGACAGAAAAGCTGGAAAATACCCTTATTATTGAACTGGGGGCCGGGACTGGTGCAAATGCAGCTGTACATGCCTCAATATCCAATAAAGGGGTATATATATTTGATATACCGCCCATGCTGCAACTCCAGCAACGCATAATGAACAAGATAGAAAAGAGCGTTGACCTTTCTCCTGTTACCTATTTCCATGACCCGCAGGAACTAATTAAAGCTGCAAAACAGCAACCCTATATTGTTGTATCCTACTGGGCTTTTACTGAATTCCCGGAAAACCTGCGCAAGACTCTGGATCCACTCATAGAGCATTCCGACTTTTCCTTTTTTGCATGTAACTCGCATTTTGAAGGGATTGATAATCTTGATTACTTTAAAGAGCTTCCAATGCGCCTGAAAAACAAAGATGTACAATCCAGACCGATCAGCTGGAATCCTTATAAGAACCATTCATATGTGATGGTGAAGTAAAGATGGCTGTTGCTAAAGTTATTCGGAAGCTGGATACACTGCTGTCTCCACCTCCAAACTATGCAAATTTTACATACAGGGACAGGCTGAAAAGTCTTACGACAAAACTGCTGACCTGGTCACCTCCATTCAGAACCGCGATAGAGTTAGTTCGCGTGGGCCTGATGGTTGCGGCTTCATATGCCTTATACCCCGTGGCTTATATGTTAAAGGCCAGAGGGTACAGGTTTTGCAATATTGACCTTGCCCAGATTGGGTCAGTTATTTATCTGGACCTGTTTCTCAGAGAGAATGCACTGACGAGTAAAACATCAAGGAATAAAATACTTGTTCTGGCCTCCACGCATACAGATGGCAACCGCTACCTTCTGGATTTATATAACAGCCATGTAACTTTTATAAGAAACCCGGTTCTTAAATTTATTCTGTCTCCGTTTTTTGTATCCAATCTTTTCCAGGATAATTCCTTTAAATATGACCTTACATTTCACACAGAGACGATCGCGCATAAAATATGGAATAACTATGCTGAAGAAAAGCGTAAACCTCTGATTTTGTTTCCTAAAAATGATGCAAAGAAAGCACGTAAACTTCTTGAGAAGTATATACCAAAAAATAAAAAATTTGTTGCTCTTCATGTCAGGGATAACGGCTTTTATAACGCAAGCTCACAGACTACACGTAATGCCAATATATTTACTTATGAAAAAGCGGTAGAGTATCTGATAGACAAAGGTTATGCCGTTATCAGACTGGGCGATAACAGAATGGTTGATATTACACCTATGAAGGAACGCTGCGGTTCCATGTTATTTGACTATGCCTATTCTGATATCAGATCAGAAATGATGGACTGTTTTCTCCTGTCTCACTGTGATTTTTTTATTGGTCTGGCATCCGGCCCGGCAAGTGTACCCATGCTATTTGATGTGGGGAGCTGTAATGTAAACTGGTATAATGCTTCAAATGCTCCCAATTTTATCCCGGGGGATATAACCACTTTTAAAAAATTCAGGTACAAAAGAGACGACACCCTTGTGCCATTTGAAACTATCCTACAGTCCCCGTACAAGCATAACCCGAGGCAGGAAACCCTGGATCTGCTGGGCGTGTATTTTGAAGATAATACTGAACAGGAGATTCTGGATACGGTTCGGGAGTATCTGGAGACGCCTTTATATCAACAGACCAGGCTCCAGAAGCTGGCTCAAAGCAAGCTCAGTGATACCAACTATGCATATGGGGCCAACGGAACATTTTCAGATACAATTTTAAAACTATATTTTACCTAAAGGATGACGATCAATGGGTCAGGAAATTAATTTAATGCGTAACTACCCCAGGTCAAAGCGCAATGTTGAAGAAAGAGGCGAGACTAAAAGCGAAGAAGATCGTAAAACCGCCCGACAGTTTGGTAAGGATTTTTTCGACGGAGACCGCTCAGTTGGTTATGGTGGTCTTAGTTATAATCCAAGATTCTGGGAACCTGTCATACCTGACTTTCAATCACACTGGAGCCTCACTGCCGAGAGCAGCGTTCTGGATGTAGGGTGTGCCAAAGGTTTTATGCTATATGATTTGCAGCGCCTTATTCCCGGCATCACCTATGAAGGCATCGATATTTCAGAGTATGCTATCGATAATGCCCACCCAGAGGTAAAAGATCATGTAAGAGTGGCATCCTGTGATGACCTCCCTTTTGAAGATAACAGTTTTGACGTCACAATTTCTATCACGACAGTGCACAACATGAACTTCAATGGCTGCATTCGTACATTGAAGGAAATTGAGCGTGTATCCAGAAAAGGCAGTTTTATTACTGTTGATGCCTATCATAATGATGAAGAAAAGAAGCGTATGGAAGCGTGGAATTTAACAGCACTCACAGTGCTCCATGTTGATGAATGGCGAGAGCTTTTTGATAAAGCCGGTTACACGGGTGATTATTACTGGTTCATTCCATAGGGGCGAGATATGCAGGATACAACAAAAATTGAACTGCTTTACCGCTGCAAACGTATTCGCTGTGTAGAAGAGGAAATTGCAAACCGGTATTCTGAACAGGAAATGCGCTGTCCGACACACCTTTCAATCGGTCAGGAGCTTACCGGTGCCGCAGCAGGCATGATCCTGAGGCAGGATGATCCTGCTGTATCGACCCACCGGGCCCATGCTCACTACCTCGGCAAGGGCGGGGATATGGGGGCGATGATTGCAGAGATTTACGGCAAGGAAACAGGCTGTGCAAAGGGGCGCGGAGGCTCTATGCATCTGACAGACCTTAGTGCCGGTTTTGTTGCTTCCACAGCGATTGTTGGCAATACTATTCCTGTTGGTGTTGGTCTGGCTCATTCTATCAAGCTTGATAAGGATGACCGGATAGCCTGTGTTTTTCTTGGAGATGCGGCTGTTGAAACAGGGGTATTTTATGAATCAGTGAATTTTGCTGCAGTTCAGAAACTACCTTTACTTATTCTTTGCGAAAATAATCTCTATTCCGTTTATTCGCCATTAAGTGTTCGCCAGCCGAAAGGTCGAAAAATTCATGAAATGGTCAGAGCTACAGGTCTTGAAACAGGTCATGTCCACGGGATGGAAGCTGTGGATACATTCAATGCCATAAGTTCCATGGCCAGTTATGTGCGAAATGGTAACGGCCCTGCCCTGCTTGAAATAGACACCTATCGCTGGCGGGAACATTGCGGGATGAATTACGATAATGATATCGGTTACCGTACTGAAGAAGAGTATCTCTCCTGGTACGAAAAAGATCCGCAGCACAGGCTGGAGAAAGAACTTTTAAAAGAGGGTCTGTTGACCAGTAATGCTCTTGAAGAGATGAACCAGTCTATTGCAAATGAAATTGATACTGCTTTTACTCAAGCTAAAAATGCTCCCTTCCCAACTCCAGAAACTGCCGGGGATTTTGAATATTCAGATATGGGAGGCCAGCCATGATTTTTTCTGACGCCATTAAAGATGCTTTAGACCAGTCCATGGTTATGGACTCCAAAGTCCTTTGTTATGGACTTGGTGTTACTGATCCGAAAAGAATTTTCAGTACAACTCAGGGGCTTCTGGAAAAGTTTGGTAATGACCGGGTTTTTGATATGCCAATCAGTGAGAATGCCATGACCGGCGTCGGCATTGGTCTGGCTGTTGGCGGGTATCGTCCTGTATTTATGCACCAAAGGCTGGACTTTTACCTGCTGGCTATGGATCAGCTGGTTAATGGTGCCGCGAAATGGCATATGATGTTTGGTGGAGCAATGTCAGTTCCACTTACTATCCGTCTTATTATTGGTCGAGGATGGGGGCAGGGTCCAACACATTCGCAAAGCTTACAGGCGTGGTTCGCTCATATTCCCGGCCTGAAGGTCGTTATGCCTTCTAATCCGGCTGATGCAAAGGGGCTTCTTATGTCCAGCATCTTTGATAATGATCCTGTTGTTTTTCTTGAGCATCGCTGGCTCCATGCAATGGAAGGCGAGGTTCCCCAAGGAGACTATCGGGTTCCTATAGGCAAGGCGAACCTTGTGAGGCAGGGAAGTGATATTACTGTTGTTGCCAATTCTCTTATGGTGCCAGAGGCAATTCATGCTCTTGATGCATTGAAAGAAAAAGGTGTTACTGCTGACCTGATTGACCTGCGCACGATCCGTCCTATTGACTGGACGGCTATTCAGACTTCCGTAAATAAAACAGGGAGGCTTCTGGCACTGGATCATGGCGTAGAAACAGGCTCAATCGCGGGAGAGATTATCGCTCATATTTCCTCGCGGACAGGAAGTGATATGAGGTGCAATCCGCAACGGATCTGCATGCCGGATTATGCGGTGCCAACTACGACTTCGTTGACGGAGCACATGTATCCCGGAGCGCAGAATATTGCTACGAAAATAGCAGATATGCTTGAGGTTCAGATACATGAGAATGAATTTGACGCCCTGAAGCGTACTCCACATGATGTGCCTGGAAACTGGTTTAAGGGGCCGTTCTGATGCAATGCTCTCTGCCTCTGGAAGAGGATGGTTTATGGGTGGAACTCAGAACACCTCAATCTCCAGTACCAGACCCGAAGCCTGCGCTTTTTCTTGATCGTGACGGGGTAATTAATGAAGATACTCATTATGTTGGAAAGCCTGAAGATGTGCGTATTCTGCCAAATATCGGCAACCTGATTCATGCTGCAAACAAGTCTGGCTGGCCAGTTATTATTATTACTAATCAATCGGGTATTGGCCGTGGTTATTTTCGCTGGCAGGACTTTCAGGCTGTTCAGAAAAAAATTTATGATGAACTTTCCTGTTATCAGGCAACCATAAATATGGTCATAGCCTGCGCCTACCACCACGAAGCCAGGCAACCCTATCTATTCCATAACCACCCAATGAGAAAGCCTGGCCCCGGTATGTTATTTCGCGCGGCCGAAGTCTTATCTATAGACCTGTCCAGATCGATACTTATCGGGGACAGGTCCAGTGATATACAGGCGGGTTTTAATGCGGGGTTAAAAACAACATGCTTTACCGGACAGGATCCAGCACCTGCAATCACGAAGGGTAAAGCCCGGACTATTCATCATCTGCGATCTGCTGAGGACTGGTGTGATGTTGCCAGATACTTCCAGCAATAAACCTGCACTGCCCTATTGATATTCTGTTTTTGAGGAAAATTTATAACCCTTATTCCGTCTTCATCCCAGAATACGTGCAGCTCCGAATCCAACAGAATAAAACAGAAAGCCGCTTGCAGCCTGCAAAGCAAAGATTGAAAGGGCTGTCGAGAAAAGACCAACTCTCGTTGTTACATTGATAACAACTGCAGCATTTACAATACAAAATACTATTGTTCCCAAGCCTCCAACTACGAAAAGCCAGGACAAAGGTAAACTACTAAATCCACAATAGGAGGCCAGCCCCGCCAATAGAACTCCTGAAGTCTTCATTTAATCTCCTGCTAAAAATATGCAATATATGCAACGCTATTATAGAAAAACATGATCCAGTTTCTGTGGTGCTATTCCAAGCACTTTCTCTGTTTCTGAACAATCCAGTCCAGGATGCCTCGGTAATGCACCTTTTGACGTATCCATTTGAGAATAGTTCAGAAGTCTCTCTGTACCAGATGGGTAATTGCGTGAGCGAATAAAAGCCTGTGCAACTTCTGCATAGGAAAATTCTTCAGCACCCGAAAGATGCCAGATGCCTCCAGGCTGCCGAACCATCAACTGTAACAGAAAATCCATACAATATGCCAGAGAAACCGGGGAAACTATCAGGTTGGTATAAACTTTTACAGTTTTCTGTTCATCAATCTGTTGTGACCAGCTACGCAGAATTCCATGAGATATATCCAGTATTTTTGGCAACCGGGCTATCGTAACACCCTCATACTGCCTGAGGACTTTCTCAACAGTGGCTTTATTTTCTCCATAGGTTCCAATTGGTCCGTAGGCTGTTTCTACTGACTGATCAGTTCTGATGCAAGGGAGAACCAGATTAGTTGAGGGGTATAAAATATGTGTACCAAGATTACGAAGCTGTTCGATCAACAGAAGAGTCTGACTTACATTAATGAAGTCTGCATATTCAGGGTCTTTCAGGCAGACTTCCTGGGATGTAACAGCGGCAGCGATGAAGACGGCATCAATATCCAAAGGCCAGTCTGGCCAATTTTCAGGAGATGTACTTAAATCAAACTGAAGGCTGTTACTTTTATCCGAAACTCTACGCCTTGTCCCGATAACGGTATGACCTTTTTTGGAAAGCGCTTTTTCCAAAGCACTTCCCAACAAGGAGTTAACACCAACAATCAGAAATTTCATGCAATCTTCAGGTCCGCAGTCTTCTGGCCTCTCAGCACATCGTCTTTTTGCTGATACAGCCACTGAAATATCATGTTTGCGACGATCATCTGCAGGTCTTCACTGATCTGCATGTCGTTGATTGCAAAGTGAATTGGTGTCTGCACCATATTCTTTGCTTCGCCGCCAGCAAAACCAAGAATACCGTAAGTTTTCATCTCTTTGCTATGAGCCATTTTGATAGCTTCAAGCACATTCGGCGAGTTCCCGCTGCCGGAGAGTACAATTAAAACATCGTCAGGTTTGGCCATCACAGCCAACTGATATGAAAAGATATTTTCATAACCTGTATCGTTGGCAAGACATGTCAGTACTGCTGAATTTTCGGACAATGCATGGCAGTTCAAACCTGAGCCGCAGACTTTGGAGATGCCATAAATATAGTCGTTTGCCATGTGAATGGCATTAGCACCGCTACCACCATTTCCACAAATGAAAACCTGCCGACCACTCTTCCAGCATTCCAGCAGCTCGCTGGCTAGTTCGTGTACCGGAGCCCAGTCGAACTCGGCAGTAATATTCTGAAGACTTCCCAGATAACGTCCGATATGACTTTGAAAAGCATCGCTTTGATTAGCTTCCATAACTTTCCCCTCCTGCAAGATTCTTTTCCTGCATCCATTTCAGATTATGAAAATGAGGTTCGTCTTTTAACTCGCCTCTTTGATACGCTGCTGCAACTTCATCAATAGCATCTGACACAGTAAAGCTCGGCTTAAATCCGGTCGCCAGTAACCTGTCAGAATTAACCCTGTATGACCTTGGGTCAGATGATCCGCTTACCTCGATAGGAATATCAAGCTTGGTTGATACCATCTCTGCAATTTCAAGGATGGAGAGGTTCTCAAAACCAGCGTTGTAAACTCCGGTATATTGCGGGTTATCCAGCAAGAAAATATAAAGGTCTGTGATATCCTGAATATGAATATTGGGGCGTACCTGCTTACCCCCAAAGACTGTAATTTTACCTTTTGAGAGTGCCGCCATTGTCAGAAGGTTTACCGATACGTCGAGCCTCATACGGGGTGACAAACCACAAACAGTTGCAGGTCTTACAATCTGCACGGTCATATCTTCCTGATAAGACAGGAGGACCCGCTCAGATACCATTTTTGTCTTGTTGTATTCGGAAATTGGCAACAGCGACAAATCTTCGGTGACCTGCTCTTCTTCTTTCACACCATATACACTTCCAGATGATGCATATATGAAGTGTTTTATGCCCTCACGCTTTGCCCGGTCTGCAAGAACCATTGTCGCAAGACAACTTGTTTCCCAGGTCAGCTTTGGATTCAGGTCTCCGGTCGGGTCATTGGCGATGGACGCCAGGTGGATGATTACATCAACACCATGCAAGTCAATTTCATGTGTCTGATTAACATCGCCTTTTACAACTGCCAGTTTTGGGTGAGGTTTAAGAAAATTACCGAACCATTGCGTATCAAACGCAATAACTTCATGCTCTTTTGCAAGCAGTTTTGGGACAAGAACAGTCCCCTTATATCCGCAAGCTCCTGTAACCAGAACTTTCATACCGCAGCCTTCTCACTCTGTTTAATACTTCCGGGTTTATACTTCAGACGAGTTGCCTAAACCCTCTTTATCCCGATATTATAGAATATCTGTGGATGCCAACTATTCTTGAAGTTATACTATATAATTAAGTATTGCAATCAACGCTGAGTGTTATAAACCACTATTTCAGTGTATAGTTTTTCGGAAGACAGTTCTTTTATGATTAAACCCAAGAATTTAAAAGCTGCAATTCTTGTTAAAACAGGTCATGACGTTAAAATAGAAGATGGTATAGAACTACCAGAACTGAAAACAGGTCAGGTTCTTGTTAAAATACATTATGCCGGTGTGTGTCACAGCCAGTTGATGGAAGCGCGTGGAGCACGCGGAGAAGATGCATATCTCCCACATTTTTTGGGTCACGAAGGCACGGCTACTGTTGTCGAGATTGGGCCGGATGTAACTAAAGTTAAATCTGGTGACAAGGTTATTCCTGGCTGGATTAAGGCATCAGGCATTGATGGCGGGCCTACGCAATATAGAGGGCCAAACGGTGAGATAATAAATTCTGGCGCAGTGACAACCTTCTCTAATTATGCGGTTATTTCCGAGAACCGACTGGTGTTAAAACCACCAAATACTCCGGCTGATCTTGCGGTTCTTTATGGATGTGCGCTACCCACGGGAGCGGGCCTTGTTTTTAATGAGCTCAAGCCAAAGGAACAGTCCAGTATCGCTATTGTTGGCCTTGGGGGCATTGGTCTGAGCGCTCTTATGGCAGCAACTCAATTTGCACCGACACAACTTATTGCTATTGATATTGAAGACCAAAAACTTGCGCTTTCAAGGGAACTCGGGGCCACGCATTGCATTAAAGCTGATGCATCAGACCTGATTGAGCAAGTTTATAATCTTACAGGTGGCCAGGGTGTTGACTATGCCATTGAAGCGGCAGGTCTGGTTAAAACCATCGAGCTTGGGTTTGATTTGATCAGGCGCAACGGTGGTGAATTGATTTTTGCTTCACACCCGAAAGCCGGGGACAGAATTTCGATTGATCCGTTTGAACTGATATGCGGAAAAAACATTCGCGGGACATGGGGTGGTAACTCTTCTCCTGACAAGGATATTCCGTTGCTTGATCAAATGTATGCGCAGGGGAAACTTAACCTGGAGCCATTACTCAGCC
>JBOEGA010000062.1:0-10144 GCA_050633205.1 Methyloligellaceae bacterium
TTTCAGACCTGCTACTTGTGCTTGGCGCCCGGTTAGGTGAAATGCCGACCAGCGGATATAAGCATCTCAGAATACCAAATCCCGTTCAGCCTATGATCCATGTCCACCCGGACCCAAATGAACTTGGCAAAGTTTACAGGCCGGAATCCGCAATTAATGCTACTCCCAAATCTCTGTTAAACAAACTGGCAAAGAAAAGGCCTGGAAAGATTAACTGGACAGCCTGGACAGAACAGGGACGCAGTAATTATGAAGCCTGGTCTACTCCGCAGGAAACACCGGGAGCAGTAAAGCTTGAGGAAGTTGTCAGACACCTGCGCGATACATTGCCGGAAAATGCAATTATCACCAATGGTGCCGGTAATTATGCAGGCTGGCTCAACAGATATTTCAGATTTCCTGTATATGGCAGTCACCTTGCCCCGACATCAGGCTCCATGGGATATGGCTTACCGGCAGCAATAGCTGCCAAACTTGAACGACCTGAAGCCCCAGTTATCTGCTTTGCCGGCGATGGCTGCTTTCAGATGACCAATCAGGAATTTGGTACAGCCATACAGTACGGCGCGAACGTTATTGTTATCATTTGCAATAACTCTCAGTATGGCACTATCCGCATGCATCAGGAAAAGACATATCCAGGCCGGGTTTCAGGAACACAGATAGTCAATCCTGATTTTGCAGCACTGGCAAAGGCCTATGGCGGATACGGTGAGCTGGTCGAAAAAACATCAGACTTTCCTGATGCATTTAATCGTGCCAGAGAGAGCGGCAAACCTGCCATTCTCGAACTGACAATGTCACCGGAAGCTATTTCACCTGCAGCAACCTTATCAGACCTTGGCTGAGATTCGTCGTAAGCTGCAGAAAAAGCTCTGACTAACTGTAAGAAATATTTCAATTCTGGTTCATTCAATGTTATTACGCTCCCTGAATATAACAGGAGTTCATCATGAATACACAATTGGAACCAATGGCAGACGAAGGATATGACCGGCTTGAAGAGCTGCTTGATGCCAACTGTGTCATGAACCTTGAAATGCTCGATGGCTTCTTTGCAGCACTGATTGCCGGGCCACGTTGCGGTGTGCCAAGCGACTACCTGCCTGAAGTCTGGGGCGGCGGCAAAACTTTTGAGAATGCTTTTGAGTCCCAGGATGATCTCAGAGAATTTATAGAGCTTGTATTACGCCACTGGAATTCCACCGCTGAAATACTGGAAAATGAAAAAATATTCGCTCCCCTTTTAAAAGAGGATCTTGAAGTTGCAGATGCTCATGACTGGGCTAGTGGGTTTATGCATGGCATAAAAATGCACTCCGACGAGTGGAAACCCTTCCTTGATGATGATGAAAAAGCCGGGCCGATGGTTCCAATCTTCAACCTGTTTCATCAGTATAGTACCATACCATCAATGAAACCCTTTGTTGAAGCAGCAGCACCTGAGAAGCGCATGAACCTTATTGTAAACGCTGCGGCTGGAGTGATGCAGATCAAACGTCATTTCTCAAAGAAGAAAGAAATCACAACCCCCGAAGGAACATTTCGCAGACAGGAGCCCAAAGTAGGAAGAAATGATCCCTGCCCATGCGGATCAGGACTCAAGCTTAAGAAGTGCTGCAAGAAGTAAAATCAAACGAGATCCTCTTCTCCTGAAGTTAAACAGATAAAACCGCCTTCAGGTTACAACTTCTAATTGCACCATTTGAACACTCTAAATTTACAATGAACATTTTCTCATAACTCCCACGCTGAATTGTGTTCAAATTACGTCACCTCTCCTATCCACTAACTTTACAAAACGAAAACAGGTGCCTTACCTTTACATAATAAAATAAAAATAAGATTCGAGGTTTCCCAAAATGCGTTTCATAAAACTATGCTCTCTGCTCCTTGTAGCAGGACTTCTGTCTGCCTGCGGTGCATCCGTAACACCCATTCTTCAAAAAGAACCAACATTTATCTCCGGGGCCAAAGTAACAATGGCCAAACTTGATGAAGGCACAGTCAACCTTCCGGAAGATCTCAGAGTAAAAGTTCTCCGGGATGCAAGCAGACACAGCCAGACAGGCAATCCCAAAATTCTTAAAATTCATGTAATCGGTTTTCATGTCAAAAACCCTGTCCAGTCATGGCTTATTGGCGATTCTGACAGTATATATGTCGAAGTGGAAGTCGTTGATAAGAAGTCGGGCCGGGTAGATAACAAATTTAAAGTAGTTGCTATGCGCGTTGGTGTTCAGGGCATTGCTGGAGCGGTTCTATCTGCAATTAACAACCCGGTTGAGGTTGAACAGGAACTCACCACTCTTATATCCAATCGTATTTTTCTACGCCTTTATGGTGCAGCCAAAGTTGAAATGGCATCGAAAAGAGAGCCTGCAAAAATTACAGCAAAATACCCGCGAGATTATGAAAGCTTAAAAGTCGAACATAAATGTAAGCAGGATTATGCTAACTCAAAAGTCAGAGTTGACCCGAACTCCGATCCGATTGAATACAAACCTGCACAACATTGTCTGAAATATCTGCCAAAAGAAAAGCGCTTCAGACGCTGATAACTCTTATCCTGATTGGTCAGCCACCTGGTGTGACCAGTCAGGAGCCACCCCGTTCCGCAATGGTAACCTTAACACACCTTCACCTTATATTTTCATTCTATTCTCTCCTCATGCCTTGACTTTGGCTCAGAAGGTTGTACATGTTCTAGCAACATAGCGCCGCACGTAGAGAAATTTTACAAAATTTGAGCAGCGCGCACTTCTCGCATCAATCAGATAATCGTTGCTAAGAAGAGTGCCTTGAGCACCAGAAACCCCACGGCGGCTGATCTACGCGACCTCCCAGATATATCCAGTTATTCAACGTAACCAATTGTTTTGGTGCGTTTATTATTGACTGAAGAAAGACATTAATTGACCAGGTTTGATACACTCGGTTTAGCCGAGCCTATTTTGCGCGCCATTTCCAGCGAAGGCTACTCCACACCCACGCCAATTCAGGCTCAGGTGATTCCTGCCATGATAAAAGGCAAGGACATTCTGGGAATCGCCCAGACAGGTACAGGCAAGACAGCATCATTTGTTCTGCCAATCCTGAACAAAATCAGCACGGAAGGAAAACTTCCGGAGCCGAAATCATGTGGTGCGCTTATTCTGACACCAACTCGTGAACTGGCCTCGCAGATTGCAGAGAATATTAAAATTTATGGCAGGCAGGTTCGCCCGTCTGTTGCGATTGTTGTAGGCGGTGTAAGCCCAAGACCTCAGATCAAGGCACTCTCATTTGGTGTTGATATTGTTGTTGCAACTCCGGGTCGCCTGTTGGACCATTTGCAGACCGGTGCTGTTTCCCTCAAAAACACACACACGATCGTTCTTGATGAAGCCGACCAGATGCTTGACCTTGGTTTCGTTCCCGCTATCAAAAAGATCATGAGCCGTCTGCCATCAAAGAAGCAGACAATTCTTATGTCTGCAACCATGCCGATTGCAATCCGTAATCTGTCAAAAGGCTTTATGCATAAGCCGGTCGAGATTTCTGTTGCTGCAGTATCCAAACCGGTTGAACGTATCAAGCAAAGCGTTATTCACCTGACAAAGGCTGAAAAAGGCGCTGTCCTTAGGCAGATACTGTCCGACCCTAAAGTGTCCCGTGCAATAATTTTCACCCGCACCAAACGCGGAGCAGACAAGGTAAACCTGCAACTGTATAAAGCAGGTTTTTCAAGTTCAGCAATTCATGGCAATAAAAGCCAGGGACAGCGTGATAACGCCCTGAAAGCATTCAAATCAGGCAAAAGCCCTATTCTCGTAGCAACTGATATTGCGGCACGCGGTATCGACATTGATGATGTCAGTCATGTGCTGAACTATGACTTGCCTAATATCGCAGAAGCCTATGTACACAGAATTGGCCGTACAGCCCGCGCTGGCCGCGAAGGTATTGCAATCTCGTTCTGCGATCCGTCCGAGAAAGCCTATTTGCGTGATATCGAAAAACTTATCGGCAATAAGCTGGAACTTCAGGTGCCGGAAGAATCTTCATATGATCCGGTAAAACTGGACCCGCCAATCAAGCTTGATATGGAAAAGCCAAAAGCCGAAACAAAATCAAGACCGCCTCGCCGTAGAAATAAAAATACTCAGGGGCGCAAAACTGAAGGTGCAGGAGCAGGCTCCGGTTCAGCTAATGGCAAGAGAACTGCCGGATCTTCGAAACCAAACAGCAGCAATAATAACCGAAACAGGAAACGTCCGGCGCAGAAACCAAATCAGCGCCGCAGACAAAGAGCTGCAACGGCATAAAGAATAATAAGGCGGCTATTTTTAAGCCGCCTTTTTTGTTTACAGCCTATCCCGCATTTTTTCATGAAGCCAGTGAATAAGAACTCTGCTCAGTCTTGCTGGCTGTTCATGCTGCGCAAAATGTCCGGCATCAGGCCACGCCTTGATGGTCAGATCTCCTGAAACAAAATCCCATACATTATTCAATCCGTTTGCTAGTAAGTACGGATCTTTTGTACCGTATACAACCAGTGTAGGTACGTTTATCAAAGGTGCTTCATCCCTATATTCCTCATAAGGTGCGCGAGGAAATAAAACACGATAGTAATTCAGCATCGCATCAATATTGGACCGCTGCATAGCCACTTCATGACGCTTCATAAATGCAGCATCCTGCACCCATGCTCTGACCTGCTCAGGCGGCACCATCTTATGCGCACCCGGCGTCTGAAACAGACGGGCATAAGCACTGGCTTCCTGTTGCGCCTCATTATGCACCAGCTCTCTGGCGACTGCCCAGGGATGCGGAATATTTACAACCGCTAACTGCTTAACAAGCTCAGGCTTCATCATGGCAACATACCATGCAACAAAACCGCCCCAGTCATGCCCCACCAGTGTTACAGGCTTACCGCCCAATGCATTAATGACAGCTTCAACATCAGATATCAGTACATGAATATCATAGGATGCTTCTTCTGTTGGCTGTGCACTCAGGTTAAAACTGCGCAGATCCATTGCCGCAACCTGATGCTTATCACTCAACGCCTGAATCTGGTGCCACCATGTCAACCAATGGTCAGGAAAGCCGTGAATGAAAAGTATAGGCTCCCCCTCCCCTGCTGTTACGTAATGAATATCAACACCGGATGCCCCTGTTGTATGATGCGTAACTTTTGCTTCCACTTCAGAAATTGCGGTTTCTGTATTTTTGTCAGTCATAGTCTACCTGTTTATTTTATTGTGATTGTAATTTTGATTGTTGTTTGTTCATGCTCAGAAACAGACCAAGCATACCAATTGAACACCCGACGGCCTGCACAAGACCGAGCGAAACAGCCGGGGATATTGTTAGGGTAGCAATGATGCCTGTACCGACTGCCGCCCCCATCATTTGCAAAAAGCCAAGAAGCGATGATGCAGCACCTGCCAGATGCGCAAATGGTGTCAAAGCCTGCCCGGTACATAGCGGCAATGCCAGTCCCATTCCAAACAGGAAGATTACAGTAGATACTGAAAATGTGATTATGTTGCCCGCATCAAAAGTGCCGGATATTACAAGCCCAAGTCCACCCATGACCGCCACAAACAATCCCATAACAGATACAAAGGCAGGTGAACTCTGCTTCACCAGATTTGACGCGACCGCCCCGGCAGCAAACACAACAAATACCGTTGAGGCAAAGAACCAGCCAACAGCAATGTTTGATAAACCCATTTGCACCTGTAAAATGCTTGGAGCAGCAGAAAAGAAGCCAAACAGCCCCCCGATTATAAATGCTGTCGCCAGTGCGGGAGCCATAAATTCGATTTTTGAGCTAACCTGAATGTAAGACTGAACAGGATTGGTTTTATCACTACTGCTAGCCGGCGCATGTGTTTCACCTACTGCCAAAACATACCAGAGCGTCGCCAGAACGGCGATTATAGCCGTAAACCAGAATGTTGACTGCCAGCCAAAACTGTTTTCCAGCAATGCTCCGGCAAGCGGGGAAAAGCCGGGAGCCGCAGCGGAAGCAACCATCATAAAGGACATTGCCTTCATCAATGTCATTCCCTCGAACAGATCACGCGCAATTGCTCTGGAAAGAACAGAAGCCGCACATACCCCGGCTGCTTGCACCACACGGCCAGCCAGCAACATATTAAAATCGGTTGCGAATGCACAGATAAAGCAGCCTGCAATAAAAATAACCATGCCAATTACGACTGGCCGCAGCCTTCCAACCCGGTCAGATAATGGCCCGACGATAAGCTGACCCACAGCAAAGACCAGAAAAAAGCAGCTCAGTGTCAATCCCAGACGAACACTTGTGACATTCAGGTCCGCACTGATTGAAGGGAAAGAGGGTAAAATTATATTTGTAGAGAGTGTGCCAAGTGCTGCCAGTACGGCAAGCAGACGCACAGAATTACTTCCCGCCTGAGCAGGAGTATTTTTAGTGTCTATAGTCATTTTAGATTTCTTTATAAAGGAATGCAGGGCGTCAGCTATTGCACCTGCCCGGCATTCAAACTACTCAAATATGACGCTGAAGATCCTGAATAGTTGCTTCCAGTATTTCCTGGCTGAGTTTTTCATCCACAACTGCACGGGACAGCATGAGTGCTCCAATCATTTGCGGGAGAATAGCCAAAGCTTTCTGCCTCTTTTTCCGGGCGCTGGTTTCAGGAAGCAATGCCTCCAGAACACTGGCATATGCATTAACTGCCTTCTCGAAAACCTTACGCACAACACTATCTCTTCTGGGAGACTCAGCTCCAAGAGCTGCCAGCAGGCACCCCGTATCACGATCATTTAGATGCGTTAGGGACAAATAGGCCAAAAAAAGTTCTTCCAATCCGGCCTTCCCGCCTTTTGAGCTTGCAGAATTCCAGAACGAAAGATTTTCTTCAACGGCCGCTTCGCAAGCTTCCTCGGCAAGGTTCTCCTTGGATTTGAATTGCTTGTAAAAACCTCCATGGGTCATCCCTGCACTCTTCATAAGATCAGCAATGCCTATCCCGTCAAAGCCATTCTCCCGAAAAAGGTGGGAGGAGATTTCAATAACTTTTTTACGGTTCTCAGCGGCCTGCTGCTTACTCACGCGCATAGAATCATCCTTTCAACGTCATGCGGATATAGTTACAATTAATTTAGATTATAGTCAACATCTATAATTCAGTTTTGGTTAAGTAGGCGTATCGACATCATCCCAGTCCGCATCCTCAAACCGGGTTAACCAGTTAAGCGCATGATGTCTCTCTAAAATAACTCCTGCTTTCAGACACTCCGGCTCTCGCTGACCCTTCGCGCTGGCCTCTCTGACAATCCAGTGAACACGGAAGTGCATGTCCAGTGTATCCAGAATTTTTGAATGATTTATTAGCTGCGCTTCCTTTATAAACTTATCCGGGTCAAGTTCTGCCATAATTCTTATAATGGTTTTTACATCGCAGATTTTTTCCGGAAACGGCAACTCATCAATTGCACCCAGAGCCCAGAACAATACTGCAAGGGTTTCATACCTCCATGCAAACTGAGTACTCGACTGCTGGTCCGGCGCTGGCAGGAAAGCCTCTTCCGCTGGAGACAGATAATTAAATGATAAAGGAAAGCGTTGTTTGATATCATCAAGAGCAATGCCTTCTCCTGCAGCCAGAGATGCCCCTCTCAATGCAACTGTAAACAAGGCCAGTGCGCGCTTTGCTACCTCTTCAGCAGAGCGAAAATTGACTTCTCCCTCACTGATAACGGGAGGCAACGCTTGTGTTACTTCCAGCTCTCTGAAGCTTAAAAAACCCTCCGTCGTCTCTTTTCTTTGTAAGGCGTCATCAGGATATGGAACAGAAGCATCAGGATCGACCTCATCAGCACTCTGGCTTAGCAGCACCTGTCCAAGGGGATTATATATTGTGCCATCAGGCATAAAAAATATAGCGTTTGACGTCCGCCCCCAGTTGACCATCAACATAAACTGCTCTAACTCGACATCAACGCTGTAATGTTGCTGAACGCGCTGAGTATGACGCCACAACGCGTAAAGTCTGGCATTCATCTCACCGCCATGCAGCTTTATATATTCAGAAAACCCCTCCAAATGCTCAATAAGCTCCCTGTCACTGCGATCCCGCACAAAATTGAGTTCATGCTCGAAATCCAGCTCCAGTGGAGTCTTTATTGTACAATACGCATTTACAGTGATTTTTGTCATAAGTGGGCCTCGCTTGGTGTTGCTACATCATTTTTAACGCAAATCCAGACAGGAACCAAATGATAACAGGCAGACAAATAAATCTGCTATCACAAAGATAACCAATTTGCGCATCAGTTCTGGGTGCTAATCACTGACAAAGAAGCATTGCATATTAAACAGAATGGAAGGCAACACAGCTCGAAAACAGAAAGAATGAATACAAACAAATATTTACATATTTTCTTTCACAGTTACGAACCTGGAGGGTAGTAATTGTGGTGCCAGCCAAATAAATTCCGGCTGGCACCTGTGTAACGTCTGAGCTGTTACGCCCACATATTTGTGCCACCACAAACGGTAAGCGCCTGACCAGTCATATAGCTGCTTGCGTCTGATGCCAGATATACAGCAAGACCACCAAAATCATCAGGCTCCCCAAGACGGCGAAGAGGAATTTCCGACTTGGCTCTCTCTTCAGCTTCCGGGTTATCCCAAAGCGCTTTGGCAAAATCAGTTTTTACAACACCAGGGCAGATAGCATTGGCACGAATGCCGTGAGGACCGAATTCCATAGCCAGATTACGAACAAGACCAATCAATGCAAGTTTTGATGTTCCATAAAGGCCCAGTGTCAGTGACGGCTTGAAAGCACCAACACTTGCAGTGAACATCATTGAGCCCGAACCCTTTTTAATCATGTCAGGAGATACCATGCGGGCAAGCCACAGATTAGCCTGAACATTCGTTTTCATGATTTTTTCATAGGATTCATCAGGAATTTCCGAGATATTGCCGTAAAATACGTTAACACCGGCATTACCAACAAGGATATCAACTTCACCGGCAACCTCATGCGTTTTATCGACAAGTGCCTGCAACTCTTCCTTACGTCCGGCATTGGCAGCGAATCCGTGAACACGCTCGGCACCAATTTCCTTGTTTATTTCAGCAGCAGTTATGTCCAGCTGGTCCTGCTTGCGAGAAGAGATCATTACGGTTGCGCCATGTGCAGCAAGGGCAGCAGCCATAGAGCGCCCCATCCCTTTGGATGCGCCTGTCATCAGCGCCACTTTGCCCGTTAAATCAAAACCTGTAGCTTTAGTCATGATGTATTTTATTCCTCGTTTTTAATATCTCACGCTCTCCGATTATAATTAATTATATATTTATCAGAGAGTTAAGCACTTCGAATTCCAGTCAGAAAAACATACTGCCCGGTATCTTTCTGCCAGACTGTATCACAACAATAAATTTGAACCAAGCTCCTAAAGAATGGCAAAATGTCTATATTCAGACACGCAAAAGACCCTCCCGACACCAGCCGGAAGGGTCAATACGATATTATTGGGGGGAAGCCGTTAAAACCTAGGCAAACATAAAGTTTCCGGCATTAAGGTCACTTAGTTCAATATCTTCAAGTGTTATGCTGTTGCTACCGCTTTCAATAACAACACCTCCACTGCTGAACCAGCCACCGCCTGTTTCATAGGCATTATTAATAACATCATTGTAGTTGCTGAATATAGCACTATCAAATTCAATCATATCATCGGCTGCATTAAAGTCTGTGATAGTGTCATCACCGAACCCGGCCGTAAAGATAAAGGTGTCATCACCAGAACCGCCGGTCATCTCATCATTGCCAGCTCCGCCATGTATCATATCATGGCCGCCACGGCCATTGAGCGTATCATTACCAGCATGCCCGTCGATATGATCGTCACCACCATCCCCGCGAAGAAGGTCATCGTAACCACCTCCGAGAATGAAAGCATCTTCACCGTCATGATATCCCGTTGTACGATTTACTGGCTCAACCCAGGTATCATCACGTGCTGAATTACTCAGATTAGCCACAATGACAAGGCTGTCCTGAGACATCAGGTCGTAGAAGTGAGAATCTGCTATTGACGCAAAGATTTCCTCATTGTCATTGAAACCTTCAATATGCGCATCCCATCC
>JBOEGA010000063.1:0-12049 GCA_050633205.1 Methyloligellaceae bacterium
CACTGATGTGGATGCGTCTGACACCCATACCTTTACAATAGATACGACGGGAACATTAGGTTCTGTTACCAACAATGGGGACGGGAGCTTCACCTATAACCCTAATGGAGCGTTTGAGGCACTGGCTGAAGGCGAAACCACCACGGACAGCTTCATCTACACGGTTGATGATGGTCACGGTGGCATAGCAACTCAGACAGCAACTGTCACAATTACTGGGCAGAATGATGCGCCGGTTATTCTGGCCGGTGGAGATGTTACGGGAGATGTTGTTGAGGATACTGTGATCAGTGTGTCCGGTAGCCTGACTGCAACAGATGTTGACAACTCTGCAATCCTGGGCTGGACACTTTCTGGTGGTGCCAGTGGTGCTATAGCGCACAATGTAATTGGCAATGTTGATTACACATTCCAGGTTGATCAGTTTAATGTCACCCGTAATGGGGCATCTCTATACTCAGATGATTTTGCTGACGGTATTGCCCCACCAGCCGGGGGCTTTTTCCCGAATGGAACTGTTGCCGAGTATAATGTCAGTGGCGAATTTACTGAGAGCAACGGTTATGCGGTTATGGATGGCTCTCAGGCGGGACCAACCCAGTCTGCTCTGTTTACATCCACCCCGTTCCTTGGTCATTTTGCAACACTCCGCACGGATGTCAGCAATGACCCTGCGGACCTGAATCGGGGTTTAAAATACGACGATGACTTTACACTTGATGCACGGTTTGATCTGACTGCCCCGGATGAAAACCGAGAAGCTTATGGTATCCGTCTATCAGACCGCATGAGTAGCAACCCTGCCCAACAGGGTGATGATGTTATGGAGCTGGTTGTGGTTCGCGGATCAGACGGTATCCTGCGGGTTCGTTTCAGCGAGCGTGATTTTACCACTGGGGAAAATAACATCATTGATGCGGCACTTCTTGATACAACCGGGGCCGATCAGATTGTATTACGCCTTGATCACTCTGCTGCAACCCCGGGAGTTGTAACAGCTTCTTTTGATCTTCTCAACGCAGGCAGCGTTATTAATACTGTCACCTTGACCAATACCGGGCAGATTTTTGGAACAGAGACACCTGGCGATACCAGCGATGACGAAGCCTGGACCCGCGCTCAGATCATAGCCTTCTCACCGGGTGAAGTTACAGGATCTTCTCTGCAGGGCAACTATGGTGTGCTATCCATAGATCAGCAAGGCGACTGGATCTATGATCTGGATAACAGTTCTCCAGTTGTTCAGGCTCTTGCCGCAGGTGAGGTCGTTACTGATACCTTCACAGCTATTGTAGCCGATGAGTTTGGAGCGACTGATAGTCAGGAAATTGTGATTACCGTTACCGGAACTAATGATGCACCGGTAGTTGCTGACATTAGTGGTAATGTAAACGAAGACGGGCCATCAATCATACTGATGACTGACTTCACAGATGTCGATACATCAGATACCCACATCTTCACAATTGACACCACAGGCACACTGGGCTCAGTCATCAATAACAACGATGGCACCTTCACCTACAACCCGAATGGAGCATTCGAAAGCCTGGCCGAAGGTGAGACAGTGGTTGATACATTCAACTACACAGTTGATGACGGTAATGGCGGTATTGATACAAAAACAGCAACCGTCACTATCACAGGCCAGAATGATGAGCCGGTTGCTCTGGCCATCACAGACACAGCCAACGAAGATGGCCCATCCATCGCACTGACAGCAGACTTCAGCGATATCGATGCATCAGACGCCCACACCTTTACAATCGATACCACCGGGACATTGGGCTCAGTTACAAACAACAATGACAGTACATTTATCTATAGCCCGAACGGAGCCTTTGAGAGTCTCGGCCATGGGGAAACTGCGGTTGATACCTTTACCTATACGGTTGATGATGGCAATGGTGGTGTTGATACGAAAACTGCTACAGTGAACATTACAGGTCAGAATGATGCACCGGTTATTCTTGCCGGTGGAGATACAACCGGTGATGTTGAGGTTGATACTACGTTTACGACATCAGGTAACCTGTCTGCGACAGACATAGACAGTACCGCTACACTTGGCTGGATCCTGACGGATGGTGCTCCCGGGCAGTTTGCGAATAACGTTATCGGTGATATCGATTACCACTTCGAGATTGATCAGTTCACTGTGACCCGAAATGGAGAAGTTTTCTTCCAGGATAATTTTGATGATGGCATTGCTCCTCCATCTGGAGGAACTTTCTCGAATGGGTACCCTGCCACATACAGTACATACTCAACCTTTACCGAAAGTAACGGACGTGCTGTCATGGATGGGTCGCAGGCCATCTCAATTTATAATGCCTCTATCTACACCTCAATACCATTTGCAGGGCACTTTGCCAGACTTGAATCGAACAACAGCAACGATCCGGCATATTTGGAATATGGTTTAAAGAATGATGACGACATTACTCTTGAGGCTCGTTTTGATCTTGCTATACCGGATGAGAGATTTGAGGCTTATGGTATTCGCCTGACAGACACAAATCCCAATGACCCAAATCAACCAGGTGATGACACTATGGAACTGGTTGTCAGGAGAGAGGCGGATAACAGCATCAAGGTTCTGTTTACTGAACGAGATGCAATCACAGGTACAAACGAAGAAATTGACAGCTTTATCCTTGACGCAACAGCTCAGGAACTTGATCAGATTGTTCTGAGGCTGGAAGATTCTCTGGAGAACCCCGGAGTTGTTATTGCTTCATTTGATTTATACGATCAGGGGGTAATCGTTGCCTCCGAAACTCTGGATAATACAGGACAAATCTTCGGCACGGAAACTCCGGGAGATATAAGCGACGATGAAATCTGGACACAGGCTCAGATTATCTCTTACTCACCAGGCACAGTTTCTTCTTCCACAATTCAGGGGAATTATGGAACACTAACAATAGATCATAATGGAGACTGGACGTACAATCTTGATAATGACAACAGTGATGTACAGGCCCTTGATGAAGGAGAAACACTCACTGATACATTCACAGCAGTTATCGCTGATGAGTACAACGCGACCGACAGTCGTGAAATTGCAATTACGATAACCGGTCAGAATGATGCACCTGTTATCCTTGAAGGTGGTGATGTTACTGGCGACGTGATTGAAGACACTATAATCAGCGCCTCTGGCACCCTTGTAGCAACAGATATTGATCCAAATTCAACTCTGACATGGTCACTAGAAGGTGGCGCTGCCGGAGCTACAGCTCAGAATATTATTACCAATATAGATTATAACTTCCAGGTTGACAAATTTAACGTTGTCAAAAACGGAACAAATATTTTCACAGATGACTTTGATGACAACATACCGGCACCAAATGGAGGTCTATTCTCAGACGGGTCTGTTGCTCATTATTTGACTGGCGGTGAATTCACGGAAGCTGGCGGTCGCGCTATTATGGATGGATCTTTATCTGGTCCTTCCAGAGGAGCTGCCTTTACAACAACTCCATACAATGCTCACTATGCGCTGCTTGATACAAATATTTCCAACGATATCGCTGATATAGATCAGGGCCTGAAACAGGATGACGACTTTACAGTCGAGGTGACTTTTGATCTGGTCCTTCCCGATGAATTTGGCGAGGGATATGGTATTCACCTGGCCGATTATGCAACGGCTATCGGTCTGCCTGGTGATGATGTCGTGGCTATTGAGGTCGTTCATGGTTCAAATGGACAGACCTTTGTTCTGTTAAGAGATCGGGATTATGCTGCTGGTGCGCTGACAATCCTGGATGGATACCCGCTTGATCCAACAGGTGCGGACCAGATCGTACTGCGTCTTGAGCATTCAGCCAGCAATATAGGTGTTGTTACAGGATCGTTTGATTTACTCAGCGCGGGCAGCGTTGTTAGCTCTTATACATTTGGTAATACAGGCCAGATCTTTGGAACACAAACCCCAGGCGATACAACTGATAATGAGCTCTGGACAAGAGCAAATATCGTATCCTTCTCACCAGGTGTGAAGGAAGGACAGACGCTTGCAGGTGACTACGGCACTCTAAGTATCGGTCTGGATGGCAACTGGACCTATGATCTGAACAACGACTCTCCACTGGTACAGGCACTTGCAGAAGGTGAGGCGGTTACGGAAACATTTACGGTTGTTGTCGCTGATGAACATGGTGCAAGTGATAGTCAGGAGTTGGTAATTACGGTTACCGGCACAAACGACGCACCGGTTATAACTGCTATCGATGCTGGCACAGTAAGCGAAGACGATACTGTCCTGACTATTGATCTCCTTGACGGCCAGACAGATGTGGACAATGGCGCAGTCCTGAGTGTTGCCAACATTGTTGCGACGGACAATCTTGGTAATCCGGTTGTGTTTATGAACAATGGTGACGGCACAATCTCTATAGATCCCGATCAGTACGGTGAAGCGCTAGCCACTGGTGAGAGCCGGACCGTAACGGTTACCTACGAAGTGACGGATGGTATTGCCTCTACGGCAAATACGGCGTCAGTAGTGATTGAGGGAGCAGCGGATAATGTAGCGCCTGTGGCTGGGGATGACAGTTTTACAACCAGTGAAGATACTCCGCTTACTGGAAATGTCCTACTGGATAATGGTAATGGTGCAGACAGTGATGGTAATGGCGATGTATTAAGTGTTATTGCCGGAACCTTCTCTACAATCCAGGGCGGCACAGTCGTTCTTAACACTGATGGCTCATTCTCCTATACGCCAGCCGAAAATTATTCAGGTCAGGATAGTTTTGATTATACTCTCACGGATGGGCAGGAAAACGATACTGCAACTGTAACGATTGATATTGAACCGGTTGCCGATCCGGTAACAATTAGCCTGTCTGAGTATGTGCTAAACACTAATTCTATTGTAGCTAATCAATCAACACCTGGTAATCAGGTCTATTCTGATATAGGCGTTCTTGAAGACGGCACTCTTGTTGTAACCTGGGTATTCGGCCGAAATATCTTTGCCCGCCTGTTTGATGAAAGTGGCGCTCCGATATCTGGAGACTTCCAGGTCAATGACTTTGATTTTGTTGGGACAACAGAAAAGCTTAGGCCTCAGATCGTAGCTTTGGAAGGTAACGACTTCTCAATTGTATGGGGTACTGAGAAGGATAATACGCCAGGGGTATATGGGCGAAATTTCTCTGGAGATAATGACCTCGGACCTGCATTTTTAATCGGTCAACCAAACTGGAAATCAAGTACAAAGTTCCTGGACGAATATGAAACTGTAAGTCTTGGTAATGGTAAATATGGGGTCATATATGATTTCTATGTCAATGGTCAAATAGATCCCGGGGAGGTCATCTCATATGCTGTTGTAAATACTGATGGGGTTGTAGAATCTTCTATCAGTGATTTGCTTCAACTGGACTCCCCCATAGATCCTGCTCCGGATAATGTTAATATTCTGGATGTTACCAAACTGAGTAATGGAAACCTGCTACTTTTATGGGACTCAAGAGGTATCTATTCTTACATGGACGGGATGTTCGTGCAGGAAATTACACCTGATGGACAAATTGTTGGTTCCCGAATTGAAGTGGACAATGATTCAAACTATGACAGTATTGTAGGTCATGCACACGCACAAATAGGACGAGGGGTAAACGGAGAAACTATTCTCGCCTTTGAAATTGGTAATGAATCCAGAGTTGGCAATCCTGAAAAGGGACTTTATATTCGCATTTTTGATGCTGATGGAAATCAGACTTTTGAACAGGTAATATACAATGGTCTGGGTGCTAGAAACATGAAGATGGTCCAGATGGAAAATGATAGTTTTTTCCTGACATGGCAATCCGACCAAAATGGTGTACCCAATGTATTAGGTCATAAACTCAATGCTGACGGAACACCGCAGGGTGATATTATCAATCTGTCAACTTATGCAAGTTCAGAAGTCGGTCTGGTAGCTCAGGAAAATGGTAATGTTGCTCTAACATGGACCAACTACTTTAATGGTCAGGATGCCTACCTCTCAATCATCAATCCAGAAAACTTCGACAATAACAGCCTCACAGGATATGAAGATAACCCATTCCTGCTGCCTGTAACTGCTGAACTAAACGATGTTGATGGTTCGGAAACAATCGGTGATATCGTTATATCAGGTCTTCCGCAAGGTTTTGCTCTTAATTTTGGAACGCAAAACCCTGACAGCTCATGGACTTTAACTGAAGCACAGCTGAACGGCCTTCAAATCCTGCCAGCATCAGACTATAACGGCAGCTTTACAATAAATATCAGTGTACAGTCGGTTGAAAGTGCCAATAACGACACCGCAACTAGCCAGCTAGATATTCCTGTCAATATTCTACCAGTAAATGATGCACCAGTTACAGTGGCCATCGATGCTGGCACAGTAAGCGAAGACGATACTGTCCTGACTATTGATCTCCTTGACGGCCAGACAGATGTGGACAATGGCGCNNAATCTTGGTAATCCGGTTGTGTTTACCGACAATGGCGACGGAACAATTTCTATCGATCCCGATCAGTACGGTGATGTCTTAACCACTGGTGAGAGCCGGACTGTAACTGTTAATTACGATGTAACGGATGGTATTACCCCTACAGCAAATACTGCATCGGTAGTAATTGAGGGGGCTGCAGATAATGTAGCACCTGTGGCCGGGGATGATGTAGTTGTCGCTGATGGTGAGTTTTTAGTAAATGACATCACATTGAACCATCAGGAAACTCCCAAGATAACTCACTTAGAAGGTGGTGGTTTTGTTGTTGTCTGGTATTCAAACGATAACCTGCAGGATCCGGTAACAGGTATAAAGGCCAAGATCTTTGACCAGAATGGTTCGGTAATAACATCCGAGTTTCTCGTGAATGAGGTAACCGCAGGTCCTCAGTATCGTCCAAGCGTTGCCGCCCTTGAAGGTGGTGGATTTATTGTCGTATGGGATTCATATGAAAACACGAATGGTGAGGTAAAAGCCAGAGTATTTGACGCTTATGGCAATGAAACTATTTCCGAGTTTTTAGTGGCGGGAGATTTAGGACTGAATGACCGGGGTTATGCTGTAGCTACGGCTCTTGATGGAGGCGGATTTGCAGTAGCATGGCAATCTGATAGCGGACAGATTAACCCAGTTAATTTTAGCACTAATATCAGGATTTTTGATGAGGCTGGCAACCAAACAGTGCCTGATCTGCAGGTTCCAGGAGGGCATCTACCCAGCATTGTTTTATTGGACAATAATCGTTTTGTTATTACCTGGCAATCAAACGATGCAGATGGATCGGGTATCATAGCTAAGATCTTTGATACTAGTGGCAATGCAATAAGCTCTACATTTATTGTTAACCAGAATACTGACAATCAACAAATACATTCGAATGTAACAGCGCTTAAAAATGGTGATTTTGTTGTTTCATGGCAAACCAACTATTTTGATTATGATAATGGTCACCCAGTAAGCCAAATTTACGTAAGATCATTTAACGGCAATGGTACTTCTGTTTCTACAGATATTCGTGTAGATGAAGAAACGGGGCAATACGCAAGTCTGGCCAATGTAGCTTCTCTGGAAAATGGAGATTTCGTCGTTGTTTGGAAATCTCAGGATGTTAATGGTTTAAACTCACATGTGGTTAAAGCCAGAGTTTTTAGCTCTGACGGCACCCCACAAGGAAGTGAATTTATCGTTCACCATCCAACCACATTTGAACAATATACGCCTGACGTAACAGGCCTTCCCGGCGGTGGTTTTGTTGTAACATGGATGTCTTCGGACTATTCAATTGACCCTAAGTATGCCGACATTGAAGCCCGCATTTTTGATGCAAATGGCCAGCCGGTTGAAGGTGAAGATACCGTCACGACCTTCACTTCAGCCTCTCTTTTAGCCAACGACACCGACGCCGATGGCGACACCCTGACCATAACAGCCGTCTCAGCCACCAGCGCAAAAGGTGCCACCGTCACTCTAAACGGCGACGGTTCAGTCAGCTACGATCCGGCAAATATCTTCAACGCTCTCGCATCAGGTGAAACAGACACCGATACCTTCACTTACACAATCAGTGACGGTAACGGTGGCACTGACACTGCAACGGTAATACTGACCATCACAGGGCAGAACGACGCTCCAATCGCAGTAGACATTACAGGTGAAGCAAACGAAGACGGTCCGTCAATTGTGCTGACAGCCAACTTCACTGACGCTGATGCATCAGATACCCACATCTTCACAATTGACACCACAGGCACACTGGGCTCAGTCATCAATAACAACGATGGCACCTTCACCTACAACCCGAATGGAGCATTCGAAAGCCTGGCCGAAGGTGAGACAGTGGTTGATACATTCAACTACACAGTTGATGACGGTAATGGCGGTATTGATACAAAAACAGCAACCGTCACTATTACAGGCCAGAATGATGCACCTGTTATTCTGGAAGGCGGTGATACGACCGGAATTGCGGTAGAGGATAGTATTATCACAGCAACCGGCAGCCTGACTGCTACGGATGTTGATAACGGAGCTATTCTTGCCTGGACGCTGCAGGGTGGTGCTCAGGGGTCTGCAAGTACGCAGGTGATTGGTAATGTTGATTATAACTTCCAGATTGATCAGCTTACTCTTGTAAAGAATGGCACGACAATCTTTGAGGACAACTTTGATGATGGCATTGCTCCACCTTCCGGCGGTTTGTTCTCTAATGGCAACATTGCCGAATATGGTACAGGCGGAGTATTTACGGAAAGCAATGGCCGTGCGGTCATGGACGGTTCCCTGGCTGGCCCGTCTGCCTCTGCCTTGTTTACATCTATTCCATTCCTGTCTCACACGGCCAGGTTGCAAACAAACAGAAGCAATGATCCTGCAGATATTAACAGGGGACTTAAGAATGATGATGATATTTCGTTATCAGCCCGTTTCGACCTGATTATCCCGGATGAAAATCATGAAGCTTATGGTATTCGTCTGACTGATCGCGTGGGTTCGGATCCGAGCATCCCAGGTGATGATGCTATGGAACTGGTTGTTCGCCGTGGATCTGATGGCGTGTTGCGGGTGCAGTTCCGCGAACGTGACTATGCTGCAGGAACGGTAACGCCTATTGATAGCATCGAGCTTGACCCGACAGGTGCCGATCAGATTGTGCTACACTTGGACCATTCGGCCAGCAATCTTGGTGTTGTCACAGCCTCATTTGATCTGTTAAACGCCGTAACAGTGATTGACACTGTAACTTTCACAAACACAGGTCAGATCTTCGGCACAGAAACACCCGGTGATACCAGCGATGATGAACTCTGGACACGGGCACAAATCGTTGCTTACTCTCCAGGCGAAGTTCTCAGCTCTGATCTGGCTGGTGACTATGGTTCTCTGACTATTGATGGCAACGGTAACTGGAGCTATCAGCTTGACAACAGTTCTGCTGCCGTGCAGGCGCTTGCCGAGGGTGAAATTGTTACGGATACCTTTACGGCCATCGTTGCAGACGAATATGGCGCAACAGATACGCAGACTATCGCAATTACCATTACAGGTCGTGGCGATGCTCCGGTTATCATAGGCGGCGTTACAAGTGGAGACGTAATTGAAGATACTGTGAATAGTGCATCTGGTTCACTGACTGCAAATGATGTTGATACGAATACTCTTGGCTGGACACTGGAAGGTGGAAAAGCCGGAGCCGTTGCAGAGAATGTGATTGGTGAAGTAGATTATAACTTCCAGGTTGATCAGTTCAGCGTAGATAAAAATGGAACAACGATCTTCACGGATGACTTTGATGACGGCATTGCTCCTCCATCTGGAGGACAGTTCTCGAATGGGGCCGTTGCCAGTTATAGTGTCAGCGGAATAATCAGTGAAGCTGGTGGACGTGCTATTCTGGACGGTTCTCAGGCTGGCCCGACACAATCAGCTCTGTTTACGTCTATTCCTTTCCTCGGAACCTTTGCCGCACTACTCACAAACAGAAGCGAAGCTCCAGAAGATCAGGATAAGGGGCTGAAAGACGATGACGACTTCACCGTCCAGGCTCGATTTGATCTGATCCTACCGGACGAGCCGAGAGAAACTTACGGTATTCGCTTATCTGACCGTGTGGGCAGTGATCCTTCTCAGCAGGGGGATGATGTCATAGAGTTTGTTGTACGTCAGGATAGAAATGGTGAGCTGAAAATCCATCTGTCGGACAGAAGCTTTGTTGATGGAACCAATCCAATACTCCAGGAAATTGCTCTTGATCCAATGGGAGCAGATCAAATTGTCCTCAAGCTATCTCATTCAGCAAGCGACTATGGAGTTGTCACAGCTTCTTATGAGCTTCTGAGTGGTGGCACCGTAATATTCAGTGACGACCTTGACGCAACGGGTACCATATTCGGCTCTGGAACGCCAGGTGACACCAGTGACGATGAAAACTGGACCAGAGCCCAGATCATTGCCTTCTCTCCGGGGGAAGTTCTTTCTTCAACACTGGAAGGAAATTACGGAACTCTGACCGTCGATAAAAATGGCGACTGGACTTATAATCTGGATAACTCTCTGCTGGCTGTTCAGGCTCTTTCAGAAGGTGAACAGGTTACAGATACATTCACCGCAATTGTCGCAGACGAACTGGGAGGTACAGACAGTCAGGAGATCATAGTAACCGTAACCGGAACAAATGATGCACCGATTGTCGTTGGTCCGGATACAATTATCGCCCCGGAGAATACCGCACTGACAATTCCACCCGTTGAGGTGTATGACGTTGATGAAAAAGGAGAACTGAATGTTCGAATTGATGTATCCGAAAGCGGCCAGATAAGCCTGCTGAATACAACAGGCCTGACATTTACCGACAATGACGGCAGTGACGGCACTCTTGAGTTCTCCGGAAGCCTTACTGATATTAATGCTGCATTTACGGATTCTATGGTCTTTACCGGTACAACAGATGGAACCGCCTATATTGAAGTGACTGACAGTGCTGGCACCCAGATAATAGAGAATAGTTCCGTTTCACTTTTTACTGACGGTGATAATACTATCAGCAATACGGTTGAAAATGATCTGATGTTTGGTGGTATTGGCAACGATACATTTATTATCCAGACCAATAATGGTCATGATACAATCGGAGATTTCATAGCTGGAACTGCAACTGATGACGTTCTCGACTTTCAGGCTTTCAACTTCACAACGAAAACAGAAGCGTTAAATATTGCATATCAGGATGGTGACAATGTCGTGTTTGAGTTCGATCTGGATAATACACTAACACTGGAAGATGTGTTGCTTTCACAACTTTCAGATGATGATGTAATAATCTAGAAGTCAGCTCTTTATTTTAAAATATATAGCATCGCATCTGGTATGATAATGGTAGAAGAAGCAGACCATTTCAAAGACCGGCTGCGATGCTCTTATTGGGATAAAAGTGTCACCTATCTTTCCGTATCGACCCAGACCTGCACCAGCTAAACCACCTCCGGCCCTTCGGGCAGACTTAAAGGGCTCCCTCTCGGTCGCGCCTCGCTAACGCTCAGCAGGTAAAGCTATAAGACGTAAGAACGTCTAGTTCAATCGCAACTATTTAATCAGAACTGCAATTACTGTGCCTGGTTGGACGCGAGCGCCCTGGCAACGCGAAACCCGACAGAGCTGTCCCGGCCGTCACGGCTGTCGCTGAAGCGGTAACGCGCGCGCAGATTCTCGGGAATGTCGCTCCAGGAGCCGCCGCGCAAAACGCGATAGCGTTCATCCTCATCACGACTATCTATCCATGCTGAACCGTCTACAGGAGCAGCTTTGTAACTATCATACCAATGATCCTCGCACCACTCCCAGACATTACCATGCATATCATACAAGCCAAACTGGTTTGATTTTTTCATGCCCACGGGTTGAGTTTTGCTTTCGGAATTATCACCGTACCACGCATAGTCTTTTAGCAGGTCTCTATCGTCACCAAAATGATATTCAGTATCTGAACCAGCCCGACAGGCATATTCCCATTCAGCCTCACTGAGTAAACGATATGACTTATCTGTAAATTC
>JBOEGA010000064.1:0-34878 GCA_050633205.1 Methyloligellaceae bacterium
GTTCTCACCATCAATATCGAGGACAAGCTGAATTGCATCGACGCAACTCCCTGACCAGACCCGTATCTCACTTACACGACTGTTCTCATAAGCCGGACAATCATCGAATGGATGTCCACCTACTCCACCACTTGGCCCAAAGATAATTTTTGACATAGATTAAAACCTGCTGGAACGTTCTCAGGATATTCAAACAGAATATCCGCCACTAAACTCAAACAAACTGATATCAATTTCCTATTAGCACATATCCCTGACAAACATCCGCCATTGAAAGCACCATTCTGTGGAAAAACAACTTTTCCCCAAATTTTGGTGTCATGATCCCGATGAGCAGGAGCAAGCTCCTAATCATTTATGCGCACTTGTCATAAATAGAAGATACAAGCACAATAAAAGGCCTACAAAACAATAAACTATCACTGATAAACGTGGTTCAACAATGTTCTCCACTAATAAATGTGGTCTGAGGTTCTATTGAATGCACTATCGTGGATACCACCTAAAACGCTTGCCAAAATACCAGCGCATCACTTCAATAGACGGTATTGAACACCTTGAATTCATTGATGGTTTAGCTGAGGTAGAAATTCCGGCAGAATTGCTGGGAAAACTACCTCTAAAGAACCATGAGCGCGGTAACAGCCCCAGATTACGAAAGATATTGAGATCAATTCGAGCAAACGGCTATTCCAGTATTGAACCAATTGTAGTAAGAATCGGCCGTCGTGGACGATGGGTTATTGTCGACGGAGGTCATAGACTAACAGCAGCCACTCTTGTAGCAGGTGAATTCTGGACAAATTTATTCACGAAAAAGGTTGGCCCAATTATATTCTATGTCTATGAAACTCCAATCAGTTATACCAAATTGAAGAAACACCCTAATTTACGCAAAAAACACAGACCTAAGAAACTAACTGCTGTGAACGAATTAAAAATCTGATCTTGCATCCCTTTTAGAGACTGCGTAACCATTAAGCCATGAGTGACGAAACGATTCTGAGTGAAGGCCCGATTGAGCCTGTAAATTTGAGACAAGCATTGGAAGAGCGCTATCTGGCCTATGCTCTGTCTACAATTATGCACCGCGCGCTTCCTGATGTGCGCGATGGTCTGAAACCTGTACACCGGCGATTGATGTTCGCCATGAGGCAACTGAAACTTGATCCGGAATCCGGCTTCAAGAAGTGTGCCCGTGTGGTTGGTGACGTTATGGGTAAATTTCACCCACACGGTGACCAGGCCATATACGATGCCATGGTGCGTCTGGCACAGGATTTCTCGGTTCGTTACCCACTTGTCGATGGACAGGGCAACTTCGGTAATATCGACGGCGATAATGCTGCCGCAATGCGTTATACAGAAGCACGCATGACAGAAGTTGCAATACTGCTGTTAGACGGCATCGATGAAAATACCGTGGATTTCAGGGAAACCTATGACGCAGAAAACGAGGAACCGATTGTTCTGCCTGCGAATTTCCCTAACCTGCTTGCAAATGGCTCCTCGGGCATTGCCGTTGGAATGGCAACAAATATTCCACCTCACAATGCTGCTGAACTCTGCGATGCTGCTCTACATCTGATCAAGCACCCCAATGTATCGATTGAGAAGCTGGTTGATATGGTGCCTGGCCCCGATCTGCCAACGGGTGGTATTATTGTTGAGCCCAGAGAAAATATAATAGAAGCCTATACTACCGGTCGCGGCAGCTTTAAGGTTCGTTCCAAATGGGAAACCGAAGATATCAAGCGTGGCGGCTACCAGATTGTTGTCACGGAAATTCCGTATCAGGTTCAGAAAACCCGGCTTATTGAAAAAATTGCAGAACTCATTCAGCTTAAAAAACTTCCCATGCTGGGAGATGTTCGCGATGAATCAGCAGAAGAAATCCGCCTGGTTATTGAACCAAAATCCAAGACAGTTGATCCTCTTATCCTAATGGAATCCCTGTTTAAACTGACAGACCTGGAAACCCGTAGTTCACTGAACATGAATGTTTTGAGTCACGGACAGGTTCCGAATGTTCTGGGCCTCAAACAGGTTCTTCAGGAATGGCTGGACCATAGAAAAGTTGTCCTGATCAGACGTTCTGAATATCGTCTGGGCAAAATCAAACACCGCCTGGAGGTACTTGAAGGCTATCTGGTTGCCTATCTGAACCTGGACGAAGTGATCCGTATTATCCGTGAAGAAGATCACCCTAAAAAGGATCTTATGAGCACCTTTGAACTCACAGATGTTCAGGCTGAAGCCATCCTGAATATGCGCCTGAGATCATTGCGCAAGCTTGAAGAAATTGAAATCAAGGGTGAGCACGAAAAACTTACGAAAGAACAGGCTGATCTTGAAGAGCTTCTGGGATCAGAAAGCAAGCAGTGGAATAAAATTTCCAGTGAAATCAGAAAAGTAAGAAAAACTTTCGGACCTGACACTGAACTTGGCAGAAGACGCAGTGATTTTGGCGAAACGCCTGAAGGTGACTTTGATTTCACACAAGCCATGATCGAGAAAGAGCCAATTACAGTCATCCTGTCTGATAAAGGCTGGGTGCGCGCTTTGAAAGGTCATATTGAAGATACAGATGGCCTACAGTTCAAGACTGGCGACAAACTGAAACTTGCAGTAACTGCATGGACAACTGACAAGCTTGTGCTATTCGCAACTAACGGTAAATTCTTTACTATTGGCGCTGATACACTTCCCGGAGGGCGAGGTCATGGTGAACCATTAAGGCTTATGGTAGACCTTGATGGCGGACATGATATTTTAAACCTCTTTGTTCATGATCCTGAAAGAAAACTGCTTGTGGCTTCTACGGCTGGCAATGGCTTTATAGTTAAAGAAAGCGATGTTGTTGCTGCCACGCGCAAAGGTAAACAGGTTCTCAATGTACCAACACCTGATAAAGCCTGTATCTGTACTCCGGCAGATGGCGACTATATTGCTGTTATCGGCGAAAACCGCAAGTTTCTTGTATTCCCTACAGAGGAAATCAATGAAATGACACGTGGCCGCGGTGTTCGTCTGCAGAAATATAAAGACGGTGGCCTTGCTGATGCCAAGATATTCTGGAAAAAAGATGGCTTTACCTGGACCGATACATCAGGCAGAACACGCACTGTAATTGACTTCCTGGAATGGGAAGGTTCGCGTGCACAGGCAGGTCGTATGCCGCCAAAAGGTTTTCCAAGATCCAACAAGTTTGGTGAAAATCTGTAAAGTCAGCATCAACACAAAACAACTATGGCCAGCATTTTTGCTGGCCAATTCATCCCCTCCCAATGCCTCTCTACTTCCAATCAAAAAAATGTTGAACATTTTTTATATACACATGCAATATAAATCAGGCCTGCAATCCTATAGCTGATACATGTCTGCTCTGCTGAAAAGATAATCAACTCAAAAAAATAATCACTATTTTCAACAGGCTATTCCTGATCAAAATTTCAGCACTTCAAAAATAGTCAGACCTGTCAAATCGCCACATTATCCTACTAAATGTTTATTGACATGATGAAGTGATCTTTATGCCAGTTCCTTTGTCATAAATCTTAAGCAATACTCATTTAACAATCAGGTCAGGAGAATAACTTTCAATAGCTTTATTAACAGGCGGAAATAATCATAGGATTTGCCATACATTTAAGTGCAGCCAAGTGTATTCTTTACGGGTTTTATTTGGAAATTTTCGATGAACAGTGAACAATAATCCGTAAATTCTGTACTTTACTTTATCCGTGCTACGTGAACGCAACACGTAAACCAGTTACATGTACCAAAAACGCAAAGGCGTGTTAGATTTATGAGTAATGATCAAATCAAAACCCCCGGCTCCATATCAGACCTCCTTAGCTCCCCGACACAAAGAGAGATCTCCAGATCAATATCTGAAACATCTGACGATACACAATCTGGCTGGCAAAATTACCCTGAACAGGCAGAGATGCATAATACCGAAAATAAAAAGAACATAGAAGAACAGGCCGAAGAAATACTAAAACAGCTTATCACTGAAAATACAGCTTCACTGGTTGCCGAGCAGGAGGAAGTTCCTCTGACAACACTCCCCACAGATGCCGGCACAGAAAGCGTTGATCAGAATAATATTACGGACCTGATTGAAAAGGTTAATCAGCAGGCTGGTATGCAGCCCCCTCCTATACCTGAGCAATCTGACTACCAGCAACCTGCTGACAATTTTCAGCCTCAACAATTTGTTGCACCTCAGAATGACAGCATCCCGGAGCCAGTTGAATTCACTGAGCCTTCTGCACCCGTTTTGCAGTATAACAACGAAACTGCAGCAACCGGGGAAGATGATCAGCTTCAGGTCGAGGCTCTTGAGCGGTGGTTGGCAAAGCCTGTCCACAAAAAAGACAGCTCATCAATGCTGAATGCAGTTATGTATACAACTGCCTCATTAGCCGTAATAATGCTCACCTATACTGGTGTGTATCTCACTGGTAACTATAAGACATTTGATGCTCCTCTCAAGCAAGTTGCAGGTATGGCTGCTTTGCCGGAAAACCTGAGACAGGGGGAAACAACCTCTGCCAATAATCTGTCCGTATCTGCAAAACCAGTTGCCACTTCCAGATCAGACAGCACTGGATCCAATGTTTCCACCTTTAATAAGAACAGTACGGGTGGTGATAGTAATAATACAGGATCGGGAAATGGTGGAAACTCAATAAAGGGTAAAGTAGCTACAGCAGCGCTGGCAATTGCTCCTGCCATAAAACCGGTTATAGAAGACTGTCCACTGCCGGTTACAAATTTGACCGCATTACCAGGCGGCTTTACAGCTATCAAGATTAATTCATCCTGCCGGGGTGAGCAGACTGTTGACATTAAATATGCAGGTATTTCATTTGCCACTCGCTTTGACCAGAGAGGAAATTTAAGTTTCATTCTGGACTGCTTCGTTGGAGATAAGGAGAGTATCAACATCACTTATCAGGACGGCAAACAACAGCAAAAAACACCTGTTCTGCGCGATATGAACTCTCTTTCGAAAATCGCTGTAATCTGGAACAGTCAGCATAACCTTAACCTTCATGCATTCGAATATGCTTCTCCTGAAAACTCAACAGGACATATCTGGGAGAAAAATCCCATGTCGCTTGACGGGGTCAATCAAAAAATTGAAAGTAATGGCACTGGTCATGGTTTCATGAGCAGCATGAGCGGAATGTCAAAAGGTGTTACGCAGAAAATTGAAGTCTACACTTTCATGCACTCCTCTCTGGAAATAGAGCGTCCGGGAGTTATTAAACTCGCCCTGGGTTACCAGACACCCAGTGCTTCTATTCAACAGGTATCCTGCACTGATACGAATGCTTCCTATCTGGGCTACCAAACAGTGCAGCTTCTAAAAAATCAGAAAATAAACCGGGAACAAGGGCAGATTATTACAAATAACTGCGGGAATACCGCCAGTTTAAAAAAGCTAATGCCTCACGCCATACAGGACCTGCATGTGGGGGGATGATTGTCTCAATCACCCCGCAACCACACTCCCAATCTAAAAAGCAATAAGAGATAATAATGCTGAAACGACTATATCCACTCCCTGCTGTGTTCTGCGCGTTGATCATTGCAGTATTTTCTGCTGTACAAACGGCACATGCTGAAAAAATTACACTGAAACTGATAAATGGTGCCCTGATAATTAAAGGTGATCTTCTATCTTTCAACGGATCATTTTATGTTGTGAAATCAACAGACTTTGGAATGATTACAGTTGATGCAAAGAAATTCGTCTGCACCAGCCAGATCTGCCCTTCAGGTCCTGTCCAAAAAACGGTAAAACCAAAACGAAAAAGAATTATCTCGAATGACTTCGCCATTCACGGTTCCAACACGATTGGCGCTCAGCTTATGCCGGCGATTATAGAAGGTTATGCGAAAACGATACAGGCAAAGACGACACGTATAGTTGGTTCAGGCCCGGAAGAAATAAAGCTAGTCCTAAGTGGAGAGGATGGCAAAAAACTGGTCAGCATAGACCTGAAATCGAAAGGTTCAGGAACGTCTGCACCAGCGCTGGCCAGTGGAACAGCACAGATTGGGATGTCATCACGTCCTATCAAAACATCTGAGATACAGAAACTTAAAGAAGCTGGCATAAACGGAGTAAAATCCTCACGCGGAGAGAATATTGTTGCTCTGGATGGATTGATTGTACTGGTTTCCCCATCAAACCCGATTCATACATTGAGCATGGAACAACTGGCGCAAATATTTTCCGGGCAGCTTACTGACTGGTCGCAGATCGGGAGGCCAACACCGGGCCCGATAAATGTATATGCCAGAGACAGCAAGTCCGGAACATTCGATACGTTCAAATCACTTGTCCTGAAACCTTACAAGGTTAAAATCAGTCCCAAAGCTAAGCGCTTTACTTCAAATGCTGACCTGTCAGACCAGACTGCAAACGATCCTGATGGTATTGGTTTTGCCGGATTTGCCTATAAACGAAATGCCAGTCTGATTTCCATAACCAGTAAATGCGGTATCACTAAGCAACCGACATTGTTTAATGTGAAAACGGAAGAATACCCTCTCTCCAGGCGGCTGTTTCTCTATACTTCATCTGAAGTTCTCACGTCACAACATGCAAAAAAGGTCCTGGATTATGCATTGTCTGATGCTGCGCAGCCGATCATTCCAAGGCTTGGGTTCATCAACCAGTCTATCCATACCCTTTCCTTTGATAAACAAGGAAGTCGGATAGCTGCTGCATTGAATGTAACTGGTGATGACTTCAACCTTGATCTGGTACGAGATTTTACAAAGCAGTTCTCCCGTGCCAACAGACTGTCCGTTACTTTCAGGTTTAAGAGCGGTTCAGCACAACTGACCAACAAATCCCAGTCCGATATATTGCGCTTTGTGAAACTCCTGAAAACCGACGCAATGAAGAAAAAAGAAGTATTCCTGGTCGGGTTCTCTGATGACAGGGGTGCTTTTGAACTTAACCGGGAGCTTGCATTCAAACGCGCTCTGGCGATTAAATTTGCTATTCTTTCAGCAAGTTCTGGAGCAGTTCCATCTGAAAACCTGAAGCTCAAATCATATGGTGAGCTGTTTCCGGTTGCCTGTAATACGGACAAAAAAGGGCAGGAAAGAAACAGGCGGGTAGAAGTCTGGGTTAGATAAAGCAATAAAAAAGCAGAAGCCTGAAATTATAATCAGGCTTCTGCTTATCAAAACACCGCAGGGTTAGTGAAATGACCCTCTTGTTTCTTCAATGCATTTACCGCTTTTTTCATCAAAGACATAACCATCATCGCATTTTTTTGCTGCGTAGGATGAAAACGCTGTAAATGAAATAAAGCCTGCAACAACCAGTGCTGAAGTTATTACTTTTTTCATGTTCTGTTCCTTAAGAAAAGTTGAGATCTGCCAGTGAATTATGAACCAGAACCTTCATCACAGGCGATAAAAACTTTCGTGAACAGAGTGCCTAGCCATCAAAGAAGTTGGCCAGTGCTTCACTGATATTCTTCCAAACCGCCTTGTTATCATAAGTAACAATCTCAGTTACTTCAGGTATTTCCTGCTCTTTTTTACTGGTGGCTTCCGGGGTACTGGAGTTGCCAGCAACCTTAACCTCTGATGACTCTTTGGATGACTTGTTTTTCAGCAGGGCCACATATTCTTTCATGACTTTTTTATAAGCTGTCTCTCCCATTTTCTTTTTGGGAACAATATGCACGATCTTGTAGCCACCCTTTTTCAGCTCATCCAGCAATACCGGTAAAGCTGCAGCAGTCGTTTCCTGCAGGTCGTGAAGTAGAATAATCCCTCTGCCCTTACGCTTTAAAAGGCCTAACGTCTGCTTGAGGATAGCCGGAGTATTCTTGTTTCGCGTATCACCTGAAACAATATCAACCGAGAACACGCCAATATTACGTGTTGTCATATAGGCATTCATTGTCTTCGAGTATCGCAATCCCGGATATCTGAAAAACGGTGCAATAGGAGCGCCGACAGCCGCAATGATTTCCTTAAAGCTCTGCTCAATCTCAATTTTTGCATTCGCTAGTGGAATCAATGTCATTTTTGGGTGAGTTTGAGAATGTGCCCCGATAGTATGCCCTGCTGCCGCGACAGCCTTCAATGTAGCAGGTTCCAGGGTCGCCATTGACCCGACGGCAAAAAATGTCGCTTTTGTACAGTGATCCTTAAGGGTTTTAAGCACACTTATTGTATGCTCCGGATGTGGACCATCGTCAAAAGTGAGGACTACCTCACCTTTTTTGAGTGGCAATGTCTTCTTAAAACTGTAATGCCCGTAAATGGGGCCACCTGTGGTATCAATCTCAATAGTTCTGGAAACACCAAGTTTTTTCGTTAAGTCACATTGTGATTGTGCTGCTGAACTGGCAAACAGGGATAATAAACTGATTATCAGTATGGATGTGATTTTGCGCATACGAACCCACTAGTACTAGATTTCACACACTGACGGTATGATTATACAAACAACGGCCTGAAGCTCCAATGATTCGCCAAAAACGGCAGAAATCTGCGAAACTTGTAAAACCAAAGGCTTGTAAAATTACGACAGATAAAAGGCACTGATAAGATCAAATAATATAAGACTAAGAAAAGAGTAAACAAACGGGGCAAAAATGTAACAGGTGGTGCAGGAAAGCATGATTGAACAAGCAGAAGTAAGAGAACAGGACGGCGCATTAAGCAGATATTTTGTCAAATCTGTCGAAATGGCGCTGAAAAATAAAAACCATAAAAGACTGCGTAAGCTTTTTAAAGACATACATGAATCAGACGCAGCAGACCTGCTGACCCTGTTACGGCCGGAGCAACGAGCCCTGTTAATGACTGCACTGGGCCGTCACTTTGATTTTAATGTATTACCTGAGCTGGACGAGACTGTCCGGAACCAGATTATCGAGGAAATGCCCAATGAACAGGTCGCAGAAGCTGTTCGTGAGCTCGAAACTGATGATGCAGTATATCTTCTAGAAGACATGACAGCCAGTGATCAGTCCGAGATCCTGGCGCAAATCCCTGCTGCTGAACGTGCTGCACTGCAAAGAAGTCTGGATTACCCGGAAGACTCTGCTGGCCGTATAATGCAGGCTGATATTATTGTCGTAGCCCCCAAATGGACCGTAGGACAGACAATTGACTATATGCGGGAAACCTCTGACCTACCGGAAAACTTCTCGGAAATATATGTCGTTGACCCGTTTTTTCACCTATTGGGGACAGTTCCCCTCAGCCGCCTGTTACGCACCCAACGTCCTGTCGAAATTGAAAATATTATGGAGAAAGACCTTTTCCTGATCAATGTTCTGGAAGATCAGGAAGAAGTTGCGAGACAATTCGAGCGTTATAATATGATTTCATCCCCTGTTATCGATGAAGATAAACGACTGGCAGGTGCTATTACAGTGGATGACATTATGGAGGTCATTCAGGAAGAAGCCGAGGAAGACATTCACCGCCTGGGTGGTGTTGGCGCTGAATCCCTCGCCGATACGGTATGGAAGACCACTCGCCTGCGTTTCTCCTGGCTTTTTGTGAACCTGATTACTGCAGTAATCGCCTCAATGGTTATCGGTTTGTTTGATGCCACCATTCAGGAGATGGTTGCTCTGGCTGTTCTCATGCCAATCGTTGCTTCAATGGGAGGCAATGCAGGCACACAGACCATGACAGTAACGGTAAGAGCCCTGGCCACGAGAGAGTTGAGCGCTATCAACTCCTGGCGAATTGTCTTGCGGGAAATGCTGGTTGGCATACTCAATGGGGCAGTCTTCGCGGTACTGATGGGATTGATTGCCTATCTTTGGTTTAACAATTCAGCATTGGGCGTTGTTATAGCAATTGCCATGATTTTCAATCTTATTGTTGCTGCTCTTTCAGGAATCCTAATTCCTCTTGCCCTCGACAAATTCAAAATTGATCCGGCTGTCGCCTCCAGTGTATTTGTAACTACGGTTACTGATGTTGTTGGTTTTTTTGCATTTTTGGGGCTAGCAGCCTGGTGGTTTGGAATTTGAGTTTTTAATGATTGTACGTGCTATNNTGTAACTACGGTTACAGATGTAGTAGGTTTTTTCGCATTTCTAGGGCTTGCGGCTATCTATCTGGTATAAACTTTTACTTACCTCATGGCAGGCTGGTTTTATACTTGCTGCCTGCCATTTTCCAACTTTTCCTCTACCTGCTTTTAATAGGTTAACTGGTTAATCATTTTTACTTTAATGCGGCCTTACAGTGCGAATATACTTTCACTGTTCTAATATGGAATTGAGTTTCAATTAACCTTGAATAGATTGGGTTTTCTCTGTTTCGTATTATGTATAATTTTCAATATTCTGGCTATAACATGTATTTCTAAACTATTTTTAATCTATAATATTAGACAAAATACCTCTTTAATACCTCTACTTTTCATCAGGTTTATGATAGAAGTTCAGTACAATGACTCGTGAATGATGAAATCAATTTATACATACTCAACTGGATGTTAACCCTGTCAACTAGTGCAGTTTATACTTCAGACAATTGGCCAGTGTTAAAACTTCCAATGTTGATGTAATGTATAGCAACAATAAAAATTTGAACATCGTTTAGTGCGTAAATTAAATAGAACTGACCACTTTAGATAATTATACAGAACGTGGTTATAGGGAGCTAAATAGTCATGAAGAACAAGGTTTTTCTGATTACAGTCTCACTGGTGCTTCTTACCAGTGTATCAGCTTATGCTCAGGGCAAAATTTCTACTTGTGGTGAAGCTTTAAAGGTCAATATAAACAACTGCCTTCTTAATTCCAGCATTGACAAAAACTCCTGGCAGGATTGCATTCAGTATGGAATGGATTCCCATGGCTTTGTCTATAATGACGACTACTATCTCGTAGGAGAGAAGAATTTTCAGTGCTTTGATAATAATGCGCCTGTAAGAACTTTCGGCACAAATATCTACCCCCCCGCAGCAAAAATAAATTAACGATCATCCTGCACTCGAATGTGCTCATTTGAGTGCAGGACTATCGTTTGTGTGCACATCATTAGAATTATAGTAAAGACCATTGCCCGGATAACAAGGCCCACAGCGCTACTGCCAGATTAGCTGTCATATGTGCTGCCACAGCGTCTGAAAGTCTGCCAGTTCTGTACATCACCAAGGCGAATACAGCCCCTGCCACAAATGCCTCAACAAAACGTCCTGAATGCATTGCAGCGAAAAGTACTGATGATCCCAGAAAAGCAACCCAGGTAAACTGGCCATGTGTCACAGTTTCAAATCTGCTGCCAATCAGTGCCCGATAGAGATAGCTTCTGAATGCCAGCTCTTCTGCAAGAGGAACCATAACAATCGTCCCTGCAAAACGGATACACACCCACAACACAAATCCTGCAGTAGACAAGCTACCAATCCAGTCAGCCAGTTTAGACTGTCTGTCCAGGTCATTATCCAGAACCACCCAGATCACAGCAACAGCCAGACCTGCCAGAATTGAAATGTATGAAACTTTGTCTATCAGGCCTCTATAAATAGTTCTGAACCACAAGAGCACAAATCCGATAGCCAGAACTTTTAATATATATAACCATTCTCCGCCCTTAAGGCCGGAAAATGCGGATACAAGAATACTGGACAGCATGAAGGCCAGAAATGGAGCCAGTAAAGCAATAGCCAGTGTCATGCCGGGATCAGTTTCTTTAGCCCCCGTTGTTTCCTTAATATCAGAACGAAAGAAACGCATCTGGCTCGAAGCAAGCATCAGCCCCACTGTAACCAGCAGAAACATCATCCAGCCGGCCTGCGAGTGAAACCCGGTGACAGCAACTTCAGGAGAAAAGTGTCCCCCAATACTGGCAAGCAATGCAATACGCAGTCCATTGAGCACCCAAATCAAAGGCACGCCAATAACATAAAGCAGGAATATATTAGGAAATCGGAGAGATTTTCTGAATGCAAATATGTAAACAGATACAAAAGCTATAACCAGCCCGATCCCTTCGTACCCTGAGCATTGATGGTCAATCCGGATGAGAAAGCCTTTAACTGCGAGCTGCCTCTCGGCAACATTCAGGTAGATATCACTTTCATAGAGGCTGAGAAACCAGTAGGACAGATAGAATGTGGCTTCTGATAACTCATTCCATCTGGACTGCGAATAAGTAGCTATACCAACAACAAACAGCGTTGCCACAAAAGCGATAAGTGTCTCTACATAAAACAGACGTGCAAACTGTATCCAGAAACCAAATGGGGCAATAACCCATAACAGGCTACACAGCAGTGCGGATAATCCTGCATGCCATATTATGTTAAGGGCAATTGCAGCCCCGCCTATAGTGCTGACCAACCCAGTTATCACAAACATAAAGATAAAGAGCAGGACATTAAGAAGCAAAGCGTTGAGAAAAGAATGCTGCGCAATATAACCGCCCCATAACGGAAACAATTCATTGCGTCTGGACCAGATCAGAAATGGAAAAATGAAACAGAATAACAAGGCAAAAGGCTGCAGCTTCCCGTAAAGGTATGTCTTGTTAAGACTGTAAAGGCTCAGGACATTGGTATTCTGCGGTTGATACTCGAAGGCTATCAACCCAATCTCGAAGATCACCAGAAATAGAACTAATAAAGCACGGGCTACAGGAATTTGTTTCATCTAAAGAAGAAAGCCTGCAATATTTTAAATAATAATTAAGCCTGAGGTCAGCAATGCAGGAATCAGTCAGGCGACACATTGTGCCGCCTGTGAAACTACTTCAAAGTACTACTCAATTATTTGCGGAAAAATTTTTCACGAACAAGAAGCGCTACACCGATGACCACAGCTACTGTCGCCATTCCTGCCATTGCATCAATCTCTGGTACGCTATGTCCGCCACCAGAACCACCACGACCTCTCCAGCCGCCTCCGAACAACCAACTCCAGAAACCAGCATGTGCTGCCGTGCTGGATGCGGTAAGAAGTACCGCTGCTATAGCAAAAAGCTTAGCTTTCATAATTACAGCTCCATAAACTCTTTAATATTATACCACTCAATAATGTGAATGCATCTCAGGGGTCTTAAAATGAACCAGTCTTTACAGCCACAATGTCTGAAAAGCAAAGGTCATACCAAACGCCTCCGGGGCCCCTTTGATGTTTCACATAGCAAGCCATATGCATAACCTTGTGTCAACATGATATTTTGTTAGTTTTCAACATGATTAGCCTGCCTGGTTAATACTTTATCCGCCTAAAAAACAAGGTTTATTTCTAATTTATACTTAACTTTTTGATTGCCCTGTAATCGACAAAGGCTTACCTATCCTTTAGGCTAACCCGCATCAATTCCGCCATAGAAACCGGACAAGACAATTATGAATTCTGACCTGAAACACCTGGGGCAATCCAGTGAAACACCCACTTCACCTGAAGACGCAGATCTGGAACGAGTGCCAAACCCTCACGCGGATACATATTACGCTACCCGCTTCACCTGTCCCGAGTTTACCTCAATCTGTCCTGTAACGGGACAACCGGACTTTGCTCACCTCGTCATAGACTATGTCCCAAATGAATGGCTTGTGGAATCCAAGTCATTGAAGCTTTATTTGACTTCTTTCAGGAATCATGGCGCCTTCCATGAAGACTGCACGGTTGCAATCGGAAAGCGTATAAACGAACTGCTACAACCACACTGGTTCAGGATCGGCGGATACTGGTATCCCCGAGGCGGTATTCCGATAGACATTTTCTGGCAGGCCGGTGAATGCCCTAAAGGTGTGTGGATTCCTGATCAGGGTGTTCCAACCTATCGTGGTCGCGGGTAATTTTATTATAAGGATTTTCGGTACATGAGCACATTGATCTTAACCAACGGAGACTCCGCTGTAAGCCTGCTGAAAGATGCCGGTGTTGAAGCGACCATAATCCCCTGGAGAGATATGTTGCATTCTGGACCGGTCCCCCACACTGATACTGAAGACGAGTTGATAAGAATCCGGGCCCATCATCTCGCGGATGGTGAGGTAAATACTGAGCAGGAAACTCTTGAAGGTCTGCAGGAGCGAAACAGCTATCTGGATAACAATGAGCAATATGAGAAAATTGAACTATGGTTTGAGCATGATCTCTATGACCAGCTCCAGTTGGTTGAAATCATTGCAATGCTGGCAAAACGAGTTCGCCTGCAGAATGTGACACTCGTACAGGCACTTACCTATCTTGGTATGCAGACCCCTGATACAATTCTGAAGTTCAAAGAGCTTGCCATTAATGTTGAGCCCATTATGTTTGAGCGAGCGACACGTATCTGGGATGCATTTCGCGATGAAGCGCCGGAAGCCCTTTTTGAAGAAACGCAGGAAACCACTCCCGGTTTTCCGGTTCTACGACAATGCATAAAACGCGGCTTGCAGGAGTTGCCCGGACCGGATGGATTATCCCGCACTGAACGTCATACGCTTTATTCTATTAACCGTGGTGTCGCACGTACCGGGATGCTGTTTGCACGTGTAAACAATATGGAAGAAGCTGCTTTCCTTGGAGACTGGGGCTTCTTCTCAATTCTTTCCGATCTTCAGTGCTGTGACAAGCCACTTGTTACTGGCCTTTCAGAAGCTTTTACACCCCGCCTTTTACAGGATGATATGCGCAGAAAAGCCTTCATAACATCTGAATTACAGCTTACAGACCTAGGGCGATCTGTACTTGAAGGCGTTCAGGATCATTCCGAACATAATAAAATTGACCGGTGGCTCGGCGGCACTCACATTACGAATGACAACCTCTGGCGCTGGAATGATGAAGAAGAAGTTCTGATAAGCCCTGCATGATTATGCAGACAGAACAATAACTACGTTTAATTGCACATATATAGATTTATTTATACAGCAAAAAAACGCATCCAAATTTCCTCAACAATTGGTATAATCTTCATCATAGATGCATATGCATCTATGATGGTACATTCTCCAGATAATTAAACCAGATTTAATTTAGTCCTCAAAATCGCCCATTTCCCTTGACATAATGATATTCAGTAACCACGTATATATTGTGTACAGAGCATTTTCATCTGGTTATCACATACTGAAATACTGACGACTTTTATTGAGAATACATATTTTGAAAACCATATTTAGTATCAATCAAAACAAATATACGAACTGTAAATTTTATTAAAAGCTGCTGGCTGCATGCCAGTTTCACGACATAACAGAACAGGGAATACCGGAAGCATATCCGGACCACTTTTCCTGACCGCTATCGGCTTGCCTGTTCTCTGAAATATCTGGTTGTATTTTTTATTTCCGGGAGGGAAATATGGAGAACTACGACGACAGTACCACTATGCCTGTCTGGCGCTATTCACCTGGCTATGAAAGAGTAATGCGTGAAGGCCATCTGTATCCTGCACCTACATGCGGCTCACCTTCACTGATCTGGCATATGGCAATTGCACCTAAAAGGCGGTTTGGCGATCAGCATGAACTCAGTGAGCCCTGGCAAAATAAAGATAAGATCCCCTGGCTGGAATTCCTTGAGAATGCGCATGGCGCTTATGATGGTGATTACAGACATTTTATTGAACAACTCAATGCTCTGGCGGCGAGACTACAAACCCGCAGGGTCGCGCCCTCTGAAGAATTTAAACTGATACGCCTGTCAACCGAAGGCGAAGAACAACAAACAGGTCCGGATTCACATCAGTTTCTGACAGCCTCTCCCCAGACCCTTTCCTTTACTTTCTGGTGGCCTGATCCTCAAAAAGAAAGCCTGAAGGTTGGTATCAATACAAGTGATAATTTTCTTCGTGTTCACACCCAGATACAAACTCATACCGGTTATGCGACTATTACCTTTATCATTGATTCATCAAAACCTTACGGCGACTCGCAAATTGAAAACTCTCCTGAGGATACATCCCTCACTGAGCAGGAAAAGGCGAATGCAACATCTATTCATGCCGAGCCGAACAGGAGAATAAGGGTAAGGCGGGCACTCAATATTATTCGCTGCTCTTCGCTGAAACAAATCAGAACAGGTGCAGTTGAGTTTCCAAGACTACCTGAAAAGGATGTCTGTGAGCTGGAAGCAAGGGATCTTCTGGAGGCTTCGGAATATATATACAAGGATATATGGGAGGAACTGACTAAGGATTTTAAACTGGACCTTCTCACCAGCAAATCCACATCTGATGAATTACGTCTCGGGGAGCGTTTTTCAGATATGCGTGGACATATCATGTCAGTTGCAGGGTTGGAAACTGAAGAACTTGAACGGCTTTACAAGGAAAGAGAAAAGCTGATCAGAGATAATGCTCCACAGGATGGAGAAGATCATAATATATTAACCGACAAAAAAGACGCCCGGACGAAATTTCCAGACTGGAGGCCAGGCTATGGCTTCGATCTTGACGAAACTGAAAGACCACGTCCTGTCGCTGGCTTTGATGGTTTTGGCCGTTTTCATAAATTTGATGCATCCAGAAATGAAGGACATACTCTTCTTCGCTCCCTCTGGCCCTTTATCCGCAGGATATCTCCCTGAGCGGATTACAGGGATCTGGTTGGCTGTGGCGTTATGAACTGGCGTGCGCTCTATGTCAGCACACTCGGCTTTGGCGGCATTGATTTCAAACATGAAGACGAAACTCCAACACGAAAATCTGATGTACCAAATAACCATCTGCCTTTACTTGAATATCTGTGGAGACGGGACAAGCATAAAGACCAGCCTGACCAGATCAAGGCGATCAGTGAACAGAGAGAGGGCTCCAGGCCTTCCCGCTTTCTGATTGTCACAAAAGGTGAACCTCACCGTGAGCAGCTTGGACGCTTTATCGAACGTATCACAGCCTTGGAAACAGGGCGTATTTTTGCCCTCCGGGATATCGTTATGATCAGGAATGCGGGTACTCATCTGGAGCTCATCGGACGAATGCTTGATGGGCTTCTTGAGCACTGGAGCAACAAGCGGGAAGAAGTTGAGGAAAGGTGGAGACAAACCAAAGCCAAACTTATCAGGAAGCGGCGACGCAGACAAAACATGTACCGTCCGGTTCGCTTTATACGCTCACTTCTTGATATCAATGTTCCGGAACTTCCCCTGCGAATGGACAAGGAGTGGGCAAAAAGGGAGCAGGAATATATTGATGAACTTAATGAGCATATCAAGGAAACAGACCGTCACGCCATTCGTTTGGCTGCAGCACTTGATGGCAGAATTGGAGCCCGCGGTGCCGGAAGAATTTTGTATGCCATTAATCGTTCCGAACTGGCAATCGGTGAGTTTGAACGCCTTATACACACACTTCATACCGGACATATTGATGGATGGACCAGCTACCCTCAATTTGTGACCAGAGGCCTGAAACCGAGCTTTGATTTTATTACAACAACCGGTCAACGTCTGGTTGAAATGAGAAAAAGACTTCAGACCATTACAGAAACCATACAAACGGCTGCACTTATCGCGGAGACGGAAGCAACCCGCCTTAATACACAGACACTTCAGGAGGTTGCACGTTTCTTTGCCCATACGAGATGGATCGTAGCCAGTGGCTTCGTAATCCTGACGGCACTGGCAATTGAAGGTCTGGCACCTGCTGGTTCCAAACCAACCAAGTTTATCATAGAGGCTGTTAAGGATATTGTTCCAGGTCTCATCAAATTCTTTGGTTTCTAATGGAAGGTATAACCAGCTAACAGGAATGCATATTACAGGGAGCTGAATGTGAATATTTCAGATTATATATATTTAATAAATTTACAGAATATAGTTACATTACTAACATTAATAGTATTGCTTATAATTATCAGATATCTCTGGAGAGGGTTCCTGACATCAACGGCGCTTGGCACATATGTGATCGTAACTGATGAGGGCTTCAAAAAAGTCCTCACAAAAGGCCATCACTTCATATGGCACCCCCGGGAAAAAGTTTTCAGGGGAAGATTTGCCCCTACTCTTTGTTATAAAGTATTTGCCCCCAACGTCCCCAGACGCAGATATAACTCTCATAATCTTCTAAACCGCAGGACCGGTAGAGTTAATCTGAAAATTCAACAGCTCACCTGCCCTGAATTTCATGTATCGACCAGTGAACCAAAAGAACGACGTCTCACTGCTAATATCTCATTTCAGCTTGACCGCGATATTCTGGAAAATGCTCTTACATATGAAGATTTCGGAGCAACATTACAGGCTCGTATTGAAGAGGCATTTCGTGAAACTATAGGCCTTTATGGAGATCAGGATATCGGCATAAATAAAGCACAGGTTATCCGTCAAGTGACCCATTTCCTGATGGCGCCTGAGAATAACGCGAGAAAAAAGAAAGGCTTGCCTGAGGTACCGATACTGAAAAAAGGCGATGAAATGGTTGCAAACAGCGCTGAACGGACGCCTCTTGGTGTCAGGTTTATTGATGTTGGCTTCTATATGCCCTCCGGTCGTAAAAAGCCGCCTGAGGATGAGAATATAAAACCCGGGCGGGAAATCAATATCAGACATATGGAAGATATTGATCAGGAAAATCTGGATTCTATCAGGGATCAGTTTCTTATCGATAACTGGGAAAAATCTGAATGGATTAAGGATAAGGAAGCGCATTACCAGACTGCCAATGAAATTATGTTACGCATACTTGAACTACAATCTGATCAGAATACTGCCCGGGCATTAGTGGATTCAGGTAGTTTGATGATCCTGTCGTCCGGTGAAATGGGGATCAGGGGACAATTACTCAGAGAGCCCATGCGCAAATTTATGCAGGAGTTTTCAAAGGCTAAAGACAAGTGATACTGAGCAGGAGTACTGGCAGGTTCATTGCCTGTCAGATATATCTGAATAACTATAAGGTAATACTCTCCCCTCCACCTTTCTGCTATTTTTTATCAGGGCAATATATCTGGCTCGAAAAATAATATCCAAATTGTTACCGCCCTGAAATGCGCCTGTTTATTGCTGCAAAATCATACAACAATCCACCAATAGGAGAAGCTGCGATGACGCTGACTCTTGAACTTGCCCAGACTATTATCGGAACCTCCCTCGAAAAAGGACGCGAAATGAATCTGAACCCGCTTGCAGTTGTTGTACTTGACGCAGGCGGATATATGAAAGCGATGGCCCGTGAGGATGGTACGAGCACATTGAGACCTGATATTGCCAAGGGCAAAGCATATGGAGCGATTGCCATGGGCATGGGTTCCCGTGCATTGTATAAAAGAGCGCAGGAGCAACCATTCTTCATCAACTCTCTGAACAATCTTGCCAAAGGTTACCTGGTTCCTGTCCCCGGTGGAGTACTGATCCGAAGCAACAGGGAAATAATCGGGGCTGTGGGAATAACCGGTGATACATCTGAAAATGATGAGGTATGCGCTATTTCAGGAATAATTGCAGCTGGTTTTACCGCTGATCCGGGGTAAACCCGGCCTGTCACAAAATAAACGACATAAAAAAATCTGAAACAAGGGGCCGTTACGAACCATAAAAGGAGTTGTTTATAATTAAATACTAATCACTTTCAATATAACTATGTTCATGATATGTTCCTGTAAAAATAATTCAAAGGAACAGGAATATCAGCATGATTAATGGAAGTTGTTTATGCGGCAAAGTTAAATTTGAAATTACAGGAACACCTGACTCCCTGAGTTATTGCCACTGCTCAATATGCAGAAAAACTTCGGGAGTATTTTCGGCAGTTCTTATTGGTAAAGCCCAGGATTTTCAACTCATACAGGGACAGGAGTACATCTCTGAAGTGCCAACTCAACCGGAAAGGAAATTCAGACGTTGTTTTTGTAACAACTGTGGTACTTCATTGGGTGATATGGTTACTGGAGATATATATGTTATTGCCGCTTCCGCTTTGGATAATGATCCGGGAATAAGACCTACAGTTCATATACACACCGCATCCAGACCTGCCTGGTATGATATTGATGATAACCTGAAGAAATTCGAAGCTGATTATATACCCGACAAAACATAAAATTAAGATGCATTTTCAATAATCAGGATCAGGCCCGGAGTAAAAGCCCGGCCTGCTCTTCTATTCTGCTCCAACAACCTTAAGAAGTCCGGCCAGATCCCGCCTGACAACAGCATCCAGATTATCTTCTATTCTGCTGACTGGCCAGTCCCACCATTTTACCTGAAGAAGAGCGTCAACTGTCTGCTCATCAAAACGCTGTTTCACCTGTCTGGCCGGGTTTCCTGCTACCACTGAATAAGGGGCAACATCTTTGGTGACAACCGCTGAAGTGCCAATAATTGCCCCGTCTCCGATAACAACACCGGGCATAATTACTGCATTCATACCAATCCATATATCATTACCAATGACTGTATCGGCTTTATTGCCTTCAATTTTAAATAAAGCTTCCACTTCTTCATCTGCCATCCCTGGTCTGAGCATAAAATTGCTAAAAGGGTAAGTTGAAAAACCACTCATATCATGATTTGCAGAACTGGTTATAAACCGCACTCCATGAGCAATCTGGCAGAATTTACCTATAGTCAGTTTTTCCGGGCTAAGTGGAAACAGATAGGGAGCAATATAAGAAGCATAATCCTCCAGCTCTTCAAAATGATGGTAATAGCTGAAATCACCAATTTTGATGCGTGGGTGATCAATCACCTGATTAAGATGAACCACCTGCTTCACGACTGTTCCATCAGGCATTTCCATTGGATATTTTTTGGAAGGATCAAGTCGGGGCATCTGCAAACTCGCTAACTGAAATTATATCTGGCAGATACTCTAGTATCCCGGTATTACAGACAAGACAACAGAGTTCTGTTACGCCCAGATAAAATTCAAGGCATCTTTTTTCCAATCATTCTCCGAACATCGGCAAGCTCGGCCTTGTTATCAATAAATGCCCGTCGACCTTTCACGTCAACACCAAGCCGCTTCCAGAGTACCGGAAGATTAGGATCTACAGGTTTTGCGCGCCAGTCCCTGTACATATCCATAAGAACTGTCGTCCCGGTTGCTTTGTCAGCTAACATCAGGGCTTTTGTAATATTCCAGAAGTCACTGTAATTTCCGCCAGCCTGCAATATACCGCGCAATGCATGTTGCAGGCCTTTTTTTCCATTAGTCCGCCTGCGGATTTCAAGATCGGCAACCATACAGAACATTGCCCCGCCCCAGTATCTGCGTCCCCAGGTCGGCGTATAGTCAAGTCCCTTGTCGCCATATCGTGGTAACCCGTTTGGCATTCCCTTGAACAGACTACCCCATGCAGATTCTTCACTCAGATGCCCCGCCTGATAGCGCGCAATGGACTCAACATAAACAGCCAGCCCTTCAGTCAACCAGTCATGACGGTTGTCCAGTTTGGGAAATGCCAGATGTATCATTTCATGCACCATCACCCAGTCACGTACCAGCATCTGCCAGTCACTCTTCGCACCAAGCTTGATCCGTATATAGGGCTTGCCATACCCAAACGCCTTCCCTTCCTGTATGCCTCTTCCGGTTACAGAAAGAATATAAATATCAATTGTCTTCATTGGGAAGCGGCCATAATAGGCCGTGACGGCTTCAGCAGAACGGGAAACCCAGTTCAGGATCTGATGCTTCGGCATATCAAAGTTGCCGGGGTTGAAATGCACATTAAGAACTGCATCGGCCAGTTTTATCTTTACAGACTGGTGCCGGGAGGCAATTAAAGTCTGCCCATAACTGACTTCAGAGCAGAAACAGAAAACGGAGAGTGAAAAAACTGCAACCCAGTGATAATATTTCAATGCTCAATATCCTGTAACTGCCTTATGAGATATAAAGCCTAAATCAGGATGACTGAAATAAAAAGCATCCTCTACTTCAGATTATTGTGATCCGAATGCGAATTTTCTCTTCACATTTATTTGTATCGATCTCCAGCACCTGCAATTGTATCCATAATCTGCCGACAAAAGCCGTCAGAAAATAAGGGGAATACCTCATGACGAAACGATTACAGATCAGCCTTCCTCTAATGCGTATCGGAGTATTTGCAGTCCTTTTTGTGTGGACACTGGACAAGTTCCTTGCACCCGAACATACAGCACGGGTCTGGGCGAAGTTCTATATGATAGATAACCTGGGACACACCATGTCCTATGCCATCGGAAGTATTCAGATGATTATAATTCTGGCATTTCTGCTTGGGGTTCTGAAACGCTTTTCCTATGGTGCAGTCCTTATTATGCACGCTGCATCAACAATCTCCACCTGGCAATACCTTATCAACCCCTATGCCGGAAAGGGCAGTCTTCTGTTTATGACAGCCGTTCCAATGCTGGCAGCATGTATAGCATTATATCTGTTACGTGACGAAGATAAGCTTCTGACGTTATCTCAAAAGTAAAAAATCCGGTTTCCATATATGCCGGACATATATGGAAACCGGACAGCACCCGGCTCTAGGTCCGGGCCTGAACAAGATCTTGCACCAACCAGTTTCTGAATGCCAGAACCTCTTCACGCTTTATGTTCTCTTCTGCATAAACAATATAAAAACCTTGTCGCAGAGGTAATTTTGAACCGGATAATCTGACAAGTTTTCCCGCAGCAATATCATGACAAACCAGTGTCTCTCTGGTGAGCAGAATACCCGCTCCGGATATTGCAGCCTCAATAGCATCCGATGCCGTGCTGAATCTGGGACCTTCACGAGCTTCAGCACAGTGAATGCCTATCATGGAGAACCATGCCGACCAGTCAGGAAAATTTTCATTAAACCGCATACTTTCATCATGAAGCAGCATATGATTTGAAAAATCATCCGGAGTTGTAATATTGTGAGCCTTAACAAAATCCGGCCTCGCCACAGGTATCAATGCGTCAGCCAGCAATAACTCACTGATAAAGCCAGCATATTGCCCTGCACCGAACCTTATACCGATATCCACTTCCTCACTGGCATAGTCAATAACGTCATGAGATGCATGAATATTAATATCAAGTCCAGGGTATTTGCAGAAAAAACTGTCCAGATGCGGTACAAGCCACTTGGTTGAAAAAGCAGGAGCAACAGCTATTTTCAGAACAGCTTTCCTATAATGTCTGTCCAGCTTTCGCACCCCCTGCCCTATCTGTTTAAACCCCTGCTCTATATCCGGGTAGATATCCTGCCCTGCCTTGGTAAGTTTCAGGTAATTACGGTTACGAATAAAAAGCTGAACCCCCAGATCTTCCTCCAGTATTTTCACCAGATGGCTGACCGCCGCAGGAGTAACATTCAGTTCTGCCCCTGCCTTTTTAAAACTCAAATGCCTTGCCACTGTTTCAAAAGCTCTTAATGCTTTCAGCGATGGTAATCTAACTGGCATAATCCATCTCCATACCGACAAGTTTTTCTCATCCTGACACAAAGATTATCTCGTTTGCGTAGTCAGTCAAGATCTGAATAATGATGCATGAAGCACAATTATGATAAAGATATTGATGATTTGGAGGATGTTACAATGCCCCTCAACCGCAGAAAAACACTAGCTCTTCTCGGAGCTGGCATAACAGCCGGCCTGACAGGAAACTCCCCGGCAATTTCGGCAAAAGACGATAATATTAAAGCTGTCGCATTTGATGGATTTCCAATCCTGGACCCACGTCCTGTTTTTAAGCTGGCAGGACAACTCTACCCGGATAAAGGCAGGGAATTTGCGATAACTTTCAGAACCCGCCTGTTTGAATACCAATGGTTACGGGCACTCGCGGGACAATATAAGGATTTTTACTCTATAATTGATGACGCCCATTCATTCACAACCAGTCAGTTAAACCTTGATCTCACCAGTGAGAATAAAAAGCTGTTCCGGGAAGCCTTCTTAAGTCTGAAAGCCTGGCCGGATGTTGCTCCATCGCTGGAAGCCCTGAAACGCAAAGGCATCAAAATTGCTTTTCTCTCAAATATGACCTCCAACATGCTAAATGCAGGCCTGAATAACTCAGGGCTGAAAAATATGTTTGACTTTGTAATCAGCACTGATCAGAAAAAAACCTTCAAACCCGACCCTCGTGCCTACCAGCTGGGCGTAGATGCTTTTAAAATTCCCAGACAACAGATTATGTTTGTTGCCTTTGCCGGATGGGATGTCGCCGGAGCCCACTGGTTCGGTTATCCAACAGCATGGATTAATCGTCTGAACTTTAAACCTGAAGTTCTGGATGCCAGACCTGTTCTGGTGGGAAAAAACCTGACAGACCTTGTAAATCACCTGAAATAAACAACGATCACAGGAGGTAGCAGACTTATACTACCTCCATCATTCTTCTCTAGCGCGGATTACAGTAAATTGCTTTGTATTATAATCTGTTTGCATTACCATCAAATACAAGAACCTGAGACCGTTCCAGAGCATCAAGCCGGTTCCTGTGAGCTGCAATAAAAACGGTATCAAGCCACATATTCGCCAACGCCTTAGCCGAAGGATACCTTGTCAGTATAACGGCGTCCCAGTCTGATGTATCACCAGTTCCGAAAATATGATGTGCCTTGCCATAGAACAGTTGCTGGCCACCTGCCCGCGCAAATGCCGGTCCTGCTTCATTGGCATAACGACCATAAGCCTCCTCACCAGTAATGTTTCCTGCATTACCTGTGACCGAGGGTTTAAATTTTAACAGATTAAGAATAGGTACAGAGCCCTGGATCTGAAAAATAGCCTGCCAATCTTCTAAAGTTGGGGCAGCGCCTCCTTCACCATGCGTTGCAATAAGCTTTTGTATAATATCATCTGACATTTTACCTCCTTACATCGCTTTTAAACATTATTATAGCATAGCCTCCTGCTCCATGTATGTTTTATCCGTTTGCAATGCTCTCCAGCAGAAACATGCGCATTTCGTTTAATCTCTGCTCAGCAGACAGGTGCATCTTTTTTCGGCTCTCCAGCTCTGCCATTGCATCAGAAATTTCGGCTTGATAGCTTTTATCAATATCTACCTTCGGATACCATTGCTCCATAAATTCCCGCCTTGTCGGAGTATCGCCAGAAGTATATTCCGTCATCTTCAGGTCCGGGTTATTCCGGGCAAGTATTGCCCTTCCATTTGTGACCATATAGGCAATTTTTGCCTCGCCAGTCAGGTTTAGCTTCTCTGCCTTCTGCTGCACGTCCTGAAGGTCATGTCCGCCGCTATGGCTGACGACTCCGCCCTGCTCATTAATATATCCGGATATTTTATTTCCATCTGAAAACACAGCCCGAACACCGGAAGATGTATCAGGATGATGTTGCTGCCAGTACTGCAGACGCTGCTCTGCATTATTTAAAGTACTTCCTGTAAATCTGCTTTGAACATCTTCAGAAAACCTGGCTTTTATGTCCGGCCATTTATCAAAATCAGGGACCATTGACAGCATTTGTTCCGCGCTGAAACCCTTGCCTTCAACGACTTTCCCGTCCAGTTTTATCTTTGCTGTTTGAGGTAATTCTTTTGCCCTGCTGTTAATACTTTCCTGCAGAGCAGCATATTGTTTTGTATATAATTTCTTAAGATGCGGCCGCATTGCCGGATCTGAAAACATTTTTGTACTGACATTTAATTCCATAATCAACTCCTCAGAAAACTAAATCTGGTGAGTTCTGCAAAATATACGCCAGCGAAAATCTCTGACTTTAAATTCAGTTTAAAAGGGGAGTAAAAATAGATTTCCCATACGAGAGCGGTATCGCTAGAATGCGTGTGCTTGTGTTACAAGCCTTATTATTTTATACCCAACGCCCTATATTAGAAAAGAATCGTACAAATTATTAATCAGGGTCATATTATGCATAATATATTGCGAACAATAACTTTTTTAACCGTAGTCGGAATGTTTTCCATCCTCACTCCAGCTATACATAATCCACCTGCGGCCCTTGCCTCTACTACAATCGATTTAAATGAACTCCTCACAGATGGAGAAAAGAAGTTGCGCAAAGGCTCTCTTGATGAAGCAGAAAAAGCCTTTCAGAATACTCTGGATAATGCGGACCCCGGTGAAGACGATCAGCATATTTTTCGTGCATACTTGCGATTGGGCGATGTCTGGGTGCGTAAAGGCAATCTCAGTAAATCGCAATCGAAATCTGCGCTGGATCAGTATGAGCAGGCCTTCCTGTTCTACCGAAGAGGCATTGTCTTCAATTCACACCGCCTTAAAACAGCTAATCAGGGTACAGCTAAGGAAAGAGCAAAGGAACTGGTATCCCTGTTTCAAAGAGCCGGTAATACACTTGTCAATATGGATAAAACTCAGGCGGCTCTTAAGCATTACAACTCAGCAGCCATTATGTTAAAAAAACTCATCGCAGGCTCTAAGGAAGCGCAGGCATTGCGGCAGCAACTGGCTTCACTATTCAGCACAATGGGTGATCAGTTTAAAAAGCTTGGACAGAAAAAACGAGCACTGAAATATTATCAGGCTGCCGTTAAGGTCATGAAACCCTGACCTGTCCTCCCTTGATATGTTTTACTCTGGCATAAACTCATTTGTAAATACAACCGCATCAAAGGGCCAGAGCTTCAGGAAATCCCCGATCGCACTATAAAGAGTAGCATAACACCCGGCATCATACGCCTTCTGTGTCACCCAGAAACTGACATCCACATCACCCGCACCAGACTCTGTACCTCTGGTGCCGGGAGGATAGAAATAAAAGCAGCCAAGATATTCAGTTTTATCAGCTGAAAATGCAATATAGGCAAAAGAGCTTCTGTCCTCAAACTCCTTATCATGCCAGCCCAGGTCCCGGTGATTTTCCTCCCGCGTCATTGCCGGATCCGGCCACCCGCCACCATCCCCCCGGGCTTTATTGATAATATCAATGCTCGACATAACAGCCGCATAATCTTCATCAATATCGCTGAAACGTAACGGGCGAAAATAAAAATCAGGCGTTACAAACTCTTCGGGAATATTGAAAGTATCCGGTAACTTTAATTCCCTCATAATCATCCCCCTTCATAACACAGGATCACCTTTCATTAACTCTACCATCAAAACTGCAAGAGCAAAGCTTAGACTATTCGGTCATATTCACATTATGCATAGCAGGAATGCAGTTCCATGACTTCTGGTATGGCTGGTTATGTATTACATATACTTTCGTAGGGTGAGTTCAGGACAGGGTGTCCAGCTCACAAAAGTCAGAAAGGTTAAAGCCATGCCAGTAAGTATGAATTCGGCAGCTTCTCCAAAGCGGTTCCAGTTAAGAGTAGCTCTGAAGAAGTTCTGGAAAAATTACGAGCAAGCTCGAAAAAAGAGCGCACTCGACAGAGTCCGGCAAATGTCCGGAATAGATCTCACAAAATCAGATTATAAACTCTAGTAACAATATCAGGACAGCGTAAAGGTTGTCCTCCCCCTGCCTGAGAAACTGCAAAGCTCCCCCCAATTGTAATTTCTCTCCCTCATAATATTCAAGGCACACTGGCAGATTTTATATATCTGCCAGTGGTCGTCCGGGGCCTTTTAACGCCCCCAGAATACCTAAATCTCCTGAACTTCAACCACGCCTCTCATTGTCCGAATAATGCTGGCCTGCTGAGGAGAGACATCATAACGGCCTGGAAATTTGAACTCTATTTCCTGCTCCATATCTTCAAGTTTCAAGCTCATAAATATCTGACCACGGCCTTTTTTAATTTCCCCGGCAATCTCTTTAAAGGCAGCACGTTTGTCCAGACGAATTTTCAGGCCTTTCTGGATAGCCTGCGCTTTGCGGTTTAAATCTTCTACACCAAGTACCCGGGTGCGCAATTGCTCTCCTTCCATTTCACAGTCAATGCGAACCAGAACTGCTGTTCCCGCCTCCAGAAGCTCACGGCAGGCGGTCAAGGTTTCAGAGAACAGAACGGCTTCAAATGATCCGGATGCATCTGAAAAACCTGCAAAAGCAAAACGGTTACCAGATTTCGAGGTCCGTTCCTGACGATAGGAAACAATGCCGGCAACCTGCCCGGTAGCCCTTCCCGTAGCAATTGCCTTACCCCGGAAAGTCTTCCAGTCCTCAACTTCCATACGCGCAAGGGCAGCCTTATATTCATCAAGCGGGTGGCCTGATATATAGAAGCCGACAGCATCAAATTCCTGGCTAAGTTTTTCCATCGGCAACCAGGGTTTTACTGGCCGCAGTGCCATTTCCTGAGGTGCTCCACTTCCGCCAAACAGATCATTCTGCCCAACCGACCTGTCAGCACTTGATCTATTAGCCTCTGCAAGTATCGTGTCGCAGTTACCGTGTACAACAGAACGGTCTTCTACCAGACCATCAAAAGCACCTGCCGCACTGAGCATCTCCATGGCCCGTTTATTGAGCATTTTCGGATCAATTCTATTGGCAAAATCGGTCAGGCCCTTATAGGGACCGCTCTCTTCCCGCACATCGCATATATGCTGCACGGCCTGTGTACCAATATTTTTCAACGCCGCCATGGAAAAGCGAATTGCCCCGTCTTCCGGGCGAAATTCTGCAAACGAGGAATTAATATCCGGTGGTAGAACCTTGATCCCTGAATCTTTAATCGCCTGATAGAACATACTGATTTTATCAGTATTGCCCTGATCAAGCGTCATGATTGCAGCCATAAATTCAACCGGATAATTGGCTTTCAGATATGCTGTCTGATAAGCCACCAGCGCATAAGCAGCCGCGTGGGATTTGTTGAAACCGTATCCTGCAAACTTGTTCACGAGCTCAAAGATAAACTCGGCCTGCTTTTTGTCTACCTTATCCTTCACTGCCCCATCAACAAAGCGGATGCGCTGCTTATCCATCTCCTCTTTAATCTTCTTACCCATCGCACGACGCAGCAGATCCGCTTCACCAAGCGAGTATCCCGCAAGGATCTGTGCAATCTGCATCACCTGCTCCTGATAGATGATAACCCCGTAGGTTTCCTTCAGGACAGTTTCAAGTTTAGGGTGGAGAAAGTCGATTTCCTCTTCGCCATATTTCCGCGCAATATAGGTCGGGATATTATCCATCGGGCCGGGACGATACAGAGCCACCATCGCAATAATATCTTCAAAACGGTCAGGACGAAGATTGCGCAGACTGTCACGCATTCCAGTACTCTCCAGCTGGAATACACCAATTGTGTCTGCACGAGCCAACAATTCATAGGTTTTCTTATCATCCAGCGGAACCACTGAAATATCAAACTCAATACCCCGCTTGTGAATAAACTCCGTGGCTTTCTGAATAACAGTCAGCGTCTTCAAACCAAGAAAGTCAAACTTCACCAGCCCCGCAGGCTCAACCCATTTCATATTAAACTGGGTCACAGGAAGTGATGATCGTGGATCAGCATAAAGCGGGACAAGTTCAGTTAAAGGCCTGTCGCCGATCACCACGCCCGCAGCATGTGTTGAGGCATGGCGATATAAGCCTTCCAGCTTTTTGCCAATCTCCAATAGCTCTTTGACGATATCTTCTTCACGAGCAGCTTCACGCAACTGAGGCTCTTCGAGAATAGCCTCTTCCAGCGTCATAGGGTTGGCAGGGTTATTCGGGACCAGCTTACAAAGCCTGTCCACCTGCCCGTAAGGCATCTGCAATACACGCCCGACATCACGCAATACGGCTCGCGCCTGCAGCTTACCAAAGGTGATAATCTGCGCTACCCTGTCACGACCATATTTCTGCTGCACATACTTAATTACCTCATCCCGACGATCCTGACAGAAGTCAATATCAAAGTCAGGCATGGACACACGTTCGGGATTAAGAAATCGCTCAAAAAGCAACCCAAATCTCAATGGATCAAGATCGGTAATCGTCAAGACCCAGGCAACAACAGAGCCCGCTCCTGAACCCCGCCCTGGCCCTACCGGAATATCCTGATCCTTCGTCCATTTGATAAAGTCCGATACAATCAGGAAGTAACCGGGAAACTTCATATTCCTAATTATGCCAAGCTCATACTCGAGCCGATCCCAGTATTCCTTTTCCTCAACGCCCGGTGCAAGCCCATGCTTCTCCAGACGCATTTTTAGCCCCTCACGGGCCTGCCTTGCCAGTTCCTCGGCCTCAGCCTCAAGAACAGCCTCATTATCATCTGAATCAGTCGCAACGAACTGAGGTAGAATAGGAGCATGGGTTAACGGACGATGAGAGCACCGCCTGGCAATCTCGATTGTATTCTCTAGCGCTTCAGGCAAGTCAGAAAACAAAGCAACCATTTCCTGCTCTGTCTTGAAGTAGTGCTCATGTGTCAGACGCCTGCGGTCATCCTCAGCAACATAACGCCCCTCGGAGATACATACCAGCGCATCATGAGCCTCGTAATCGTCTCTGGCAGGAAAGTAAGCCTCATTGGTTGCAACAATAGGCACGTCATATTTATAGGCCAACTCCAGCAGCTTCGGCTCTGTCACAGCTTCATCAGGAAAATCATGCCTCTGTAATTCAATATAGGCCCGATCTCCGAATATTTCGCGAAAAAAGAGGAAATATGCCTCTGCAACTCCTGGCTCTTCAGCGGCAATCGCCCTGTTTATCGGCCCGTCATGGCCACCGGACAGAAAAATTAAACCTTCGGCATGACTACGCAAATCCTCTGAATGTATGAGAGGATACGGATTTTCCCCCTGTGTCAGAAAGCCTTCACTGGTCAACCACATCAGATTTTCATAACCAGTTACATCGCGGGCAATTAATGCAATCTCTCCATCAGGGACCAGTGCATTGTCTTCCAGCCCAACAGCGTCTGCTCCTACACTCTCAGCAGAAAACTTTACAGGTAGAGTACATCCAATAATAGGCTGTACCCCTGCTCCAGACAGCTTTTCTGAAAACTCAAGAGCACCAAATAAATTATTCGTATCGCTTATACCCAGTGCAGGCATATTCTGTTTGGTTGCCAGTCCAACCAGCGTCCCGATCGGTAACGCACCCTCTAGAAGAGAATAAGCAGAGTGAACCCGCAAATGCACAAAACCCGGCTTCTGACTAAGCGACATAACAAACCCTCACCTTCAACCACTGGCATAAAATACCAGAAACAAACCTGCCCCAATACGAAAAAAGGCAGACGCTATATGCTAGCATCCCTGATGGAATAAAGCATATGGCATCCGCCTTGATATTAACTTCTTTTTAAGACTTTAAGTCTTAATGTGCAGCTGGAAACGGCGCAGCCGCTCCATCGGGCTTTAACTCAGCTGCCATAAGGCCTTTACAACCTCGGCCCCAGCGGACAAGAACAGTTTGTCCTGGACGAAGTTCTGTAAATCCAAATCGGCGAAGTGTTTCCATGTGAACAAAAATGTCACCGGTTCCTTCTCCGCGAGTTAAGAAGCCAAAACCGCGAATGCGGTTAAACCACTTAACTTCTGCCTGCTCGAAATCACTTTCGGGCACAACCTGTACATGAGTTCTTTGAGGCAACTGCGAAGGGTGAATAGCAGTACTCTCATCCATAGATACGATACGGAAAGCCTGAAGTCCCTTAGGACGCTTCAATACTTCACATACCACTCTTGCACCTTCGTAAGCGGTCTGAAAACCGTCCCTACGAAGACATGTTACATGCAATAGTATGTCGGCTGATCCATCATCCGGAACTATAAATCCATAGCCCTTGGAAGCATCAAACCATTTAATAGCACCTGCCACTTCAAATACATCAACAGCAGCATCATTGCTCAGCGCCGCAACGTCCTCATCTGAAATAATAAGGTCGTGCAAGTCCGGCGAAAGCTTTGTCGCCATAGTAATCCCCCGCAATTAAACTTCAATCTCTATGTCCGGTTAACTTCATATGCCCTCATGAAGTTCCCCTAAACGCTGATAGGAAGATAGCATCGCGGGACGCTGACGCCAGTGAAAAGTGTTAACCAAAAATCTTCTCCACAACATCCAGAGTACTAACTCACTCAAACTACTTTTGGTAGGTCATTGAAATAATGAATAAAAAAGGAATACGCCCTATAATTGCCCTCTTAACACTTATCCAAAGTTACCCACCGATTTAACTCAAACTCCATCAAATTTTGACTACATTTGGGGCAAAATTGAGCCCGAAACTTGGCGAATCATATTTTTCCACAAAGTAAAAAGTTGAGGTTTCACTCACCTCATGCATAAGAAAAAGAAGTATTCAGACACTATCAATCCTGTAAAATAAAATAGTTACAAAGTAAAAATGCAAAAATATTACCTGTAATCATCTTCTTTCAATAACTGACCTCGCCCCAAATACACCATAATACAAACAGACCATACGGGCATAAAATAAAGGAGACTGACCATGAAATACCTGCACACAATGGTTCGAATCACAAATATCGACGAATCACTGGACTTTTACTGCAATAAACTGGGACTGAAAGAGCTGCGCAGAAAAGAAGTGCCACAGTGGCGCTTTACTCTCATTTTCCTGGCTGCTCTAGGAGATGAGGATGCACAACTGGAACTCACTTACAACTGGGACCCGGAAGAATATGACGAAGGGCGCAACTTTGGACATCTGGCTTACAAGGTCGACAACATATACGAGACCTGCCAGGAGCTAATGGACAAAGGCGTTACAATAAATCGCCCACCAAGAGACGGCTACATGGCTTTTATCAGGTCACCTGATAACATCTCGATCGAACTGCTACAAAACGGAAAATCCCTACCAGAACAAGAACCCTGGGCCTCTATGGAAAACGTTGGCCATTGGTAGGTTGGTGGCACCCCCTAGGAGAATCGAACTCCTGTTTCAAGAATGAAAATCTTGCGTCCTAACCACTAGACGAAGGGGGCTCAACGAAGTGAGACTGTGTATAAAAAGGTTTGCTGAAGATGGCAAGCCCCTTTTTTTAACTTTCTTACATTTTTTTTACATCTTCGAAAAAAACTCTGAAACTTAGAAGAATTTGCTAAGATTTCACATAAGCGAAACAGTAAAAATTCAGCAGTTTCAGAAAACAAATACCCCTCTCTGCAAAATTCAGAGAGGGGCAAGTCGAGGGGAACCATTCAATAGATGAATGGCTGAGGTTCTAATCACAACTATATGTACAAAGTAAAAGACAGGACAGGTTGTTCAGTATTAATAAGCGATCATCATATTTGAGATCTAAATAACAAAAATCATAAAAACGCTTAAAAATTCATATGCTCCCAAAAAATATATGAACAAACAAGTAAAACAGTAATCTCGTCTTTCCACCCATGTAATAACAATTCTTTTATCGCATAAAACTAAGACTTTATCAATCTTTTTCAATCTAATTTATTATGTAATTCACTATTATATTACCGGTTACATTGGGAATACCGTTTTTATATTGAAAAACAGGTATGTTAACGAAAATCACTCATTGGGACATTGCAACAGGTTGAGCTCTATCCCTTAGTCTGATAAATCTTCGCCAAACCTTCACATCAGTAGATTTTTTCTAACAAAAGCGAGTATTTAGATGATCCCACGCTATACCAGAGAGCCTATGGCAAAAATATGGGCTCCGGAATCCAAATTCCGTATATGGTTTGAAATTGAAGCCCATGCCTGTGATGCCCTTGCTGAACTTGGAATCGTACCAAAAGAAGCAGCGGAGAAAATCTGGGCTGAAGCGGGTAATGTTGAATTTGACGTAGACAGAATCGATGAGATTGAGCGCGAAGTAAAGCATGACGTAATCGCATTCCTTACTCACCTTGCGGAGATAGTTGGTCCGGAAGCCAGATTCGTTCACCAGGGCATGACCTCCTCTGATGTGCTGGATACCTGCTTCAATGTTCAGCTCGTAAAAGCCACTGATATGCTGCTGGAAGGTATGGACAACCTGCTTGCTGCGATTAAGCGTCGTGCATTTGAACACAAAGACACTGTATGTATTGGCCGCAGCCATGGCATCCATGCAGAACCACTTACTTTTGGACTGAAGATGGCACAGGCCTATGCGGAATTTGACCGCTGCAGGAAACGTCTTGAACTGGCCCGTGAAGAAATCGCGACCTGTGCAATATCCGGTGCGGTCGGAACATTCGCCAATATTGACCCTTCTGTAGAAGAGCATGTGGCGGAAAAAATGGGCCTGAAAGCAGAGCCAATCTCAACTCAGGTAATCCCGAGAGACCGTCATGCCATGTATTTCTCTGTCCTTGGTGTGATTGCGAGTTCTGTAGAACGGCTATCAACTGAAATCAGGCACCTGCAACGTACTGAAGTCCTGGAAGCTGAAGAATTCTTCTCTGCTGGTCAGAAGGGATCTTCTGCTATGCCGCATAAAAGAAATCCTATCCTGACTGAAAACCTGACAGGCCTTGCCCGTATGGTTCGCAGTTATGCCCTGCCCGCAATGGAAAATGTTGCACTATGGCATGAACGCGATATCTCGCACTCTTCTGTGGAGCGCATGATTGGTCCTGATGCAACGGTTACTCTGGACTTCGCACTTGGGCGCCTTACAGGCGTTATAGACAAGCTTGTTGTCTACCCGGAGAACATGGAGAAGAACCTCAACCAGCTTGGCGGCCTGGCTCATTCCCAGCGCGTACTTCTTGCCCTGACACAGGCAGGCGTATCCAGAGAGGATGCATACAGACTTGTTCAGCGCAATGCCATGAAGGTCTGGCGTGGTGAAGGTGACTTCCTTGAATTCCTTAAGGCAGATGAAGAAGTCTCCGCAGCACTGTCTGATGCCGAACTGGAAGAAAAGTTTGACCTCAGCTACCACACCAAACATGTCGACACGATCTTCAGGCGTGTATTTGGCGAAAGCTGAGTTAATAAAACTATTGGGTGAAGCCTTAGAGACACAGGCTTCACCTGTGAATCATGAAAACTACAAAGATATCAATAGAATCAGCATAGTGACAGATCAACTTTGCGTCATTTATTAGCTTATTTCAGGGCAATGCAGTGGACAGGCTCATTAAAAAATATTAGAGT
>JBOEGA010000065.1:0-13509 GCA_050633205.1 Methyloligellaceae bacterium
AAAATTTATTAAAAGAATTAGGTGTTGCAAAAAAAGATGCACGAAAATTACAAACTATCGATATTCCCACGCTGACGAAAGTTCAGCGCAAAGTTATTGCTGCCGCCGGCGCTCGTTTTTCTCCAATGCTCGACGGCACTACCTTTGTTACTCAACCTTGGCTGCCGGATGCGCCAACAATTTCCAGCCATCTTCCGATGATGTTAGGGCATAACCAAACTGAGCTGACGAATCAAATGGGTGGGATTGAAGGCATTTTCGATATGAATGAAGCCCAAGCAAAAGCGCGTTTGAAAGGTTTTGTTCTTGATGATGAAGTTGATCAAGCTTACGAAATATTTAAAGCCTCTCGACCGCAAGCGAATCCTTCCGAAGTATTTTTCAAAATTGTTTCCGCCCGTGGTTATGGCCGCGATCAAACTATCATGGCGGAACAGCGCGTGAAGGCGGGTGGCAGTGGCAATACTTACGTGTACAAATTAATGTGGCGGCAACCAGTTGAAGGCGGGCGTAGAGTATCGCAACACTCCTTAGATTTACCTTTTGTGTTTGATAATGTTGCTGCGGGTGCACACATGACCGGGCCGGAAACTGAAGCTACCAAGGCGATGGTAAATAATATGGCAAACGCTTGGATAGCCTTCGCGAAAAAGGGCGATCCCAATAATTCTAGTATCCCCGCGTGGCAGCCTTTCGATTTAGATAATCGCAATACCATGATGTTCGATGTACCGAGTTACGCTGAAAATGATCCACAAAAATCTGAACGAGAATTTATGGCGAATTATCCAAGTCAACAAGATGGTGGCAATGCCTTACATCGCCGAGCAATGGCAAGTTAGTGCTAGCAAAAAACAACTCATTAAAAAATACGAGAAAAAAATGAAAAATAATTATTTATCTAAGCCAGCGTCGGGATATTTTACAAAAACTATTTTGTCGGTCTTGCTGGCAACGACACCGTTACTGGTTTTACCCGGTCTCGCCCAGGCCCAGCAGTCGGCTTCGGGGCCTCGTCCAGCAGCGGCGACAACGAGACCAGCACCGAAGTTAGTCACTGACCGGCATTCTGCAGCGCGCGCCGCAGGTTATCGTGCCTTACATCTTTGTACCGGTACTTTTACCTCGGGTTTGTCGGAAGAGATGGTGAATAAAACCATGAGCGGTCGAGCTTCATCGGGAATGGAAACCATCATTGATCAAGAAAATAAATTCGTCAGTGTAAAGTTTGCCGATGATATGGAGCCTCGTATCGCGGCTTGGCGTCCGGCTTTGGGTTGTACGCAGTTGCCGATCGGGGCAACGACCGCAATGATTGAACATTTACCACGTATGCCAAAGTCAGTAAAAATTCCGAACTATGATGACAAACCTTGGCCGATGGGTGNNCAAATGCTGCTGCTTCATTAAATGCCGAAAAAACGGAAGCGATATCTGAAATTTTTAATGAAGCATTTAAAGATCAAGCGGGAGCATACCAAGGTAATACGTGGGGCGTTGCTGTTATCAAAGATGGAAAAATTATTGCTGAACGTTACGCCGATGGTTGGGGTATGCATACATCGTCGCGTACAAATTCAATGTGCAAAAGTATCAGCGTGTCCTTGGTCGGTGTTGGTGTAAAAAAAGGCTTATTAGATGTAGATAAAAAAGCACCGTTAAAAGCGTGGCAACGAAGCAGTGATCCTCGTGGCGAAATTACCTTGAATAATATGCTGCAAATGGCGAGTGGACTTTATACTGAGGCAGGTCGTAATCCCCAGGGTGAAATTTACGGCTCCGGTGCACCTACCTCAGAAGTATCGATGCCAAATGTTATTACATCTCGACCGGGCGAACGTTTCGTGTATGCCGGCTCCGATACAATTTTGTCAACTCGGGTTTTACGCGAAGCGGTTGATAACGATAAAAAATGGGTGAGCTACCCACACGAAAATTTTCTTTGGAAAGTGGGTATGACCCGAACGGTGTTAGAAACCGATTGGCTTGGAGACTTTATTACTTCTGGACAATGTTGGAGTACCGTACGGGATTTTGGTCGTTTCGGTATGTTGTATTTGAATGATGGTGTGTGGGACGGCGAACAAATTCTTCCCGAAGGTTGGTCTGATTATGTTTCTACACTTGCCGCTGCGCAGCCTGGTTCTTATGGTTCTCCGGGTCGCCCAGGCTATGGCGCACAGTTTTGGATTTATGACGGTTTAGAAGGCTTGCCGGAAAAAGCTTACAGTCCTGGCGGCGCCTTGGGTCAATACGCAATGATTATTCCCGAAGAAAACTTAGTCATCGTACGACGCGGTTTAGATATCGGAGGAGGTTTTAATATCGCAAAGTTTTCTGGCGATATTTATAAGGTGATCGCGGAATAATTTTTCGGATCAATGGTTTAAATCCAAGAAGGCTAATCATGCTAAATCGACGAAAATTTTTAGCGGGTACTTCCGCTGTTGGTATCGCCGCGATTACAAGTGCGTGTTCGCGTATTGCCGGTGATGCTGGGTTGAGTGGAGACTCAGGTCCTGGTTTAGGCGCTTGGCAGCACATCAATCCCAACGCCGTAGGTTTGTCATCCAACGCGCTGGAATCTGCGGCGACTCAATTGGCTTCGCGAGGCGAGCGACAAGGGCTCGTTGTGATTCGCCATGGCAAGCTAGCCCTCGAAAAATATTGGGCAAACGAATATCACCAGGCGGTACCTGAATGGAAAAACGTTTCGTTTTCTTCAGGGAAATCCTGGGGCTCTACGATGGTAGGCCGCGCCGTTACGCAAGGGAAATTGTCCGTCGATGACCTAGCGAGTCAATACCATCCTGCTGAGATCTCGGGTTTAAAACCTGAAACAACCATTAAGCATTTATTGACGATGAGTTCCGGCGGCACTATGAACATGAAACCGAGTTCTGTGCGACCAAAAAAATTAGCCGATAAATCGCCACCAGGGCCGGGCGCTGAATACGAATGGTATGACGAAGCCGAAAAAGGCACGCCGCCTGGTTACGGTATTAGCATTCAACCCGGCGAACAATATTTTTACGACGGCGCTCCCGCAGATCATCTTGCGGATATTGTTGCGGCGGCAGTGGGTAAATCCAGTCACCGTTATATGTTAGAAGATGTTGTCGCACCTCTCGGCTGTGAAAACTTTAGCTATCAGGTAGAGGGCGTAGACAAAAAAGACAATGTGCGTATTGGCGGCTCGGTATTAATGTCTTGTCGCGATTTAGCAAGACTCGGCCAGTTATATTTGAATGGTGGTCGTTGGGCAGGCCAACAACTTGTCAGCGAAAGCTATATTCGTGATGCGATAAGCTCCTCAGATCTCAACGCCGGTTATGGTTACTTATGGTGGCTAAATTATGCGGGTCGAGTGAAAGCCGCTCCTAAGAATATGTATTTTGCCGCTGGTGCCCGTGGGCAATTTTGTTTTACTTTGCCGGATCAGGATATGGTAATTGCAACTATGGGTTTCGGAAGTGAGGCCTTGTCCGCGGATCAAGCATGGGAAACTCTGCGAAATATATTGCCTGAGTCTTAAATTATCACTGGTAAATTAACTCTGTTTTATTCCACCCCCGTTTAAGCCACCCTTCGTTGAGACGGATTCTTGTGAGTGATGCATTGGCGGAGTGACCGACACATATAGTAAAAATGTAAAAAAATTTAAAAATTTAAAATCTTAATAGCTTGCAGTATTTGACGAAGCTAATTGGCTGCGTGATCAATATTTACGATTGATCAAAACCGTAATAAAAAATTTAAAATTAAGGCAGTATGAATGACAAATAGGTTAGAGGCGGCATTGAGTGCTGTTCAGGAAAATCCGCAGTTAAGCGACAAACAATTAACGGGACCTTCTCCAACGTTGGCCTTATCCCACTATATTGCAACGAGTCAGTCCAGTGATATACCGGCTGACATTTTGGAGTTAGGTAAAAGACATATTCTAGATACTTTAGCGTCATTACTTGTTAGCGCGAAACTTAAACCCGCGAAACTTGCGCAAGATTTTGCACTCATTCATGGTGGTTCAGCAAGCGACGCCACTATTCTCACCACCAATAAAAAAACCACAATACTTGACGCGGTGTTTGCCAACGCAATGACGGCGCATGCGGCGGAAATAAATGATTTTTGCCCCTCGGCGTTTGTCCAACCTGGCCCACCAATTCTCTCCACGCTTATATCGATCGGTGAAACCATTCATTGTAGTGGTGATGCTTTGTTGCGTGCACTAGTCACGGGCTATGAGGTGGCGTGTCGGTTTCCTAAAGCCTTAGGCATAGCAAATTTGCGAGATGGTGGTCTAAGTAATCATGGGTTTGCTCCTGTTTTTGGTGGTGCAGCAGCTGCGTCTTCAATGCTTGGTATTCCAGAAAATAAAATTTCCGATGTGCTTGCCTATTGTGTGCAACAAGCATCAGGTTCTTACAATTGGATGCGTGACGAAGAACATATTGAAAAAGCCTTTGTGTTTGCAGGAATGCCCGCTCGTAACGGCGCCGCTGCTGCGTTGCTAGTTCATAACGGCTTTACTGGAACCGGCGATCCCTTGCAGGGTTCGCCCGGTTGGTTACAGAGTGTTTTATTTGTTGGTCCTGAATCAGATATGGATCGGAATAAATTAATCGATGGTCTCGGTGCGGATTTTCAAATGCCCTTGGTAGCCTATAAGCGCTACCCAGTGGGCGGACCTACGCAACCGAGCGTTGAAGCTATGTTGCATCTGGTTAAGCAAGTTGATCCCGAAAAAGTAGTAAAGATAGAAATTAAAATGCCAGGTAAGCCGGAAATCTTCGCGAACGCAAAAATGCCTGCGTTGAATTTACCTTATCTTTGTTCCGTTATTTTAGAGGATGGAAAGCTAGATTTTCACGCGGCTCAATCTCATGAGCGTTTTCATTCAGATTCTATTAGACAAAAAATGTCGCGAGTTTCCGTTTTGTATGACGGCAGTATGGAGCGCGAGCCTCGGACGGAGCCGGCGAAGGTAAGCATGACACTTAAGGATGGCAGCACTAAAGAACATTTTGTCGAGCATGTTTTGGGCTATCCAACTCGACCCATGTCACGTGAAGATGTCGAACAAAAAGCGTTGGAGTTAATCGTTCCGGTTATTGGTGAGCAGCGCGCGAAAAATTTAGTAGAGACCATCTGGAATATTGAAACGATGACGGATATTGCGGATCTCGTACCCATGCTAGAAATTTCATGAGTGGAGTTTTTAGTTCTCAAAAAAACTATTAATAATTTAAATAATGTAGGTGTTCCCTTTGAAAAAGATAAATCATAAATTTCTCTTCCTTACCGTTTTAGCGTGTAGTTTACATTTTTCTTCTGCTCTCTATGCGGCTGAGCCTTATTACGCAGACAAGCGTATTGAATTAATTATTCCCACGTCGCCTGGGGGCGGTACCGATTTGTTTGCTAGGCTTTTGGCGGATGGCTTTAATGAATTTCTCGATGGCGATCCAAAAATTATTCCTCGCCAAATGACCGGCGGTGGCGGGATGCTCGCGGGGAATTGGGTGGTGGAACAAGCACCGAAAGATGGCACAATTTTACTGGCCGGTACTGGGCAAGGTGCTTTGCGTCAATTGCTTCGGCAAAAAGATATGCGCACCAAGATTGATGACTTCGAAGTGATTGCCGCTATTCCGGTAACGCGCAATGTATTTGTTGCGGCGAATAAAGGTGTAGAAAGCCGAGAGCAGATTAAAAATTTGCAAGGCGGTGAAGGGCTTTATACGGCACTTGTTGATCCAATTGCAGGTATTTCTTTCATGCTACAAGCTGGTCTCACCGACATGAAATTAAAAGTAATAAAAGGTTTTGAAGGTGGCAAAGACCGAGATTTGGCAATGTTACGTGGCGAAATCGATATCATTCAGCAAATTTCACTGCAGTATGATTCCACGTCAAAATTATTTTTGCGACGTGGTGCGATCCATTTATGGAATGATGGTTTACTCAACCGCGACGGAAAAATCATCGGCGACAAAGCCTTTCCAGATATTCCTTCATTCCCCGAGGCCTATGAACAAGCGTTTGGTGAGTTGCCCAGTGGTAAGCTCTATGAAGCTTATAAAGCGGTAATTCCTTTGGTGGGGAATACGGGTAAAACAATTCTTGTTTCAAAAGATGCACCGGAAGAAGCAAAAGCCGCATTGCGTGCAGCAGCAGCAAAAATGGCGGAAGATCCAAAATTTTCTAAGCGTGTTGAAGAGCAGAGCGGCGGTTACGGCGTTCTTTACGGTGAGGAATTAGACAAGGCTTTGTCAAAAGCGCGCGATATGAGCCCAGAATTGATTACCTTTCTGCAAAATTACATAAGTGCTCGTTATGAGATTGAATTCGAAAAAGTTCAGTAATAACAATCCACCAATAAAAACGCAGTAATAATAATTTAGCAATAAAAATAAAGTTGATCGGCAAGGCAGCTTGTCGCGACGTAATCGTTAATAAAAGAAAAAATTTATGTTTGATTCTGCCATCCAGGCTCTACAAATTCTTACTCAACCCGACCATTTTCTATTTCTTTTCCTTGGCGTAGTGGTTGGTTTGTTTATCGGAATTTTACCCGGACTTGGCGGCATGGTAGGTATGGCTCTGTTGATGCCACTTACTTATGGCATGGATCCCGTTTCAGGTGTGGCCATGCTTATTGGTTTGGGTTCGGTTATTACGACCTCGGATACGTTTCCCTCCGTCCTTATGGGGATTCCTGGTTCTTCTGGTTCCCAAGCGACAATCATGGACGGTTACCCACTTGCCCAAAAAGGAGAGGGTGCTCGCGCACTGAGCGCAGCGTTTATTTGCTCCCTTGTCGGCGGAATAATTGGCGCACTCATGTTGTCGGCGATTTTACCTTTTGCTGTGCCAATTGTATTAGCGCTCGGAACGCCAGAGTTGTTAATGATCACACTCTTGGGCTTGGGTATGGTTGCCGTATTGAGTGGCCGCAACCCGGTCTTAGGTTTGTTGGCGACAACAATGGGTTTGATTTTAGGTTCTTTTGGTACCGCACCAACGTCCGCGGTTTATCGTTTTACTCTCGACACAGACTATCTGCTTGATGGTGTAAAGCTCACTAGCTTAGCGATTGGGTTGTTTGCGATTCCCGAATTTATTGCCTTGCTTTCTAAAGGTGGTGCGATCACCGATAAGAAAACTGATTTGGGTGCGGGTTGGATGCAAGGCCTTCGCGATGTAATGAAAAATAAATTACTCGTCGTGCGTCATGCTTTAATCGGCGCCGGTATTGGTTTTATTCCGGGCTTGGGAAATGCAATTATTGATTGGATTAATTACGGCGTAGTGATTCGCTTTGCCAAAGATAAAAGCCAATTCGGTAAAGGCGACATTCGTGGCGTAATTGCGCCGGAAAGCGCAAACAATGCCAAAGAAGGTGGGGCATTGATCCCCACCATTTTATTTGGCATTCCGGGTAGTGGCAGTATGGCTTTGCTATTGGCGGCGTTGGTTATTATGGGTGTTGAGCCAGGCCCGGATTTAATTCTCACTGAAGCGGAATTAGTTTTCGTTATTGTTTGGAGTATCGCAATAGCCAATGTCTTGGGTGCCGCAATCGCATTTATTTTGAGTGGCCCGATTTCCAAACTTGCGGTTATTCCTTTTTATAAAATTATGCCTTTTATTTTGTTGCTAATTTCTGTAGGTGCTTATCAGGCAACAAGCCATATTGGCGATTTGTTTTCATTGCTGGTGTTTGGCGTGCTTGGTTGCATCATGCGGCAAACTGGAATTCCCCGGGCACCGATGTTAATCGGCTTCGTGTTGTCGACGCCGGTAGAGCGCTACTTATGGCAAGTCACTAGTCGATACGAGATGGAGTGGTTGACGCGACCGGGTGTATTGATAATAGGCGCTCTTATGGTTTTCATTATCGGCTTTAGTTTGTTTAGTTCTGGTCGAATAACTAAAAGCGTGGGTGAACAAGAATGAGTGCGAAGCTATCTACGAAAGCAAAAGTGAAAAGTGAAGTCGCACCTTGGGATAAGCGATTATTGTTGTTCTTCGTCGCTGCTTTATTCGTTTTATTTTTAGTCCTTAATCGCGAAGCGAATACCTTTTTACCTGATGCTCGACTGTATCCTTATGTCACGACGATCATGGGTGTTTTTTTAGTCGCCTTGTCCGTTGTTCGAATAATAATGGGAAGGGAACCTAACTTGGACGCGCAGAGCGGTAAAAATCAGGAAGAAACGGAAGAACAAACGCGCAATGCTTACCGAAAAATAGTTGCCTATATGGCGGTTTTTTGTTGTTTTTATTTTTCTATTTGGATTGTTGGGTTCAGGATTTCGGCCGTCGTTTTTGTATTTAGTTTTATCCGCTATTTTGGTCATTCTTATCTTCGATCGACGATATACGCACTTTTTGGGCTTGTGATGGTAGAAGCATTAAGTCGTCTGTTGAGTTTAGAATTACCGCCAGGTTTCTGGCATTTACTGTTTGCCGATTAGCTTTTCTGTCTAAGGCTTTGCGCCGTTCTCTATCCATTCGAAAATCGCTTCTATTTCTTTTGCTTCCAAAGGAATGTTTTGCGGCATAAAGCCTGAAGCGACCGCTCCATACAAGGGGCTGTCGGCGGCATTACCGGGTGTAATTAATTTCATGATGTTTTCGTAAGAATCTAGATGCGTGCTCTGCCCATCATGACAAACGCGACACTGTTTTTGAAAAATATTCTCGTTAATCCACTGCCAGTTCGGTTTGGCTTGGAGAGAATTAAGTGCGCCCTCATCAAGCCAGGTATTAACATTGGCTAATAATAGGGCGGGTATTTCAATTGCCGGATGGCTAGCACGATTATTATTAATGATTCGCTGAAGCTCGTCGTCTAAATAATTCGATAAAGCGTCATAGTTTTCGTTGCTGCTAAAATCTAAGGCGATAATTCCTGGATTTTTGTTTTCAGCATGACAGTCCGCGCAATAGTTACGAATAACGTTTTGGTTGATCCACTGCCAATCACGATCAAACACCGCATTATTACTCGCGCCATGGTAAATCCAAAAGTAAAGAATATCTTTCTCTTCTGAACTTAACTTGGGTCTATCGCCTTCAGGCATTAAGTCGACATTGGCGAAAGTAAATAATGCGCTTTTAATTGGATGGCCGGGAACGACGAGGCGCAACACTTCGTCATAGCTCGTTAGTTTGTAACCCCCCTCCAAGCGGCCAGGGGCAAGTTCGTCGTTGTGGCATAAAACGCAATGTGTATCCAGGATTTTTTTAACACTCGACCAGCTATAGTCAGGCGAATCTTGCTGAGCAATGGCGATAGTTGTGAATAAATTCAGCGAGACAGTCAAAAGAAACAAATATACAGCTGAGAAGATTGATTTCGGCATAGAGTTCCGCTCTTGATGCATGAGTTAGCTGTGGTAAAAGATAGATGCTGAGTTTAATATACTCAACGCAATGACGACCAGTTCGTGTTTTGTTTTTGATAACGCGAATGAGAAAGTTAAGCTGGCTTATTGTTTATTATTCAGTGTAGTGATTGTCGCGATAAGGACTCTAATTATAAAGAATTGAAAAGTAAATTTAATCGGTTAATTTTTTGTGTCTACAATTAATTCATTTTCAAATTGCTGTATCTCAAAATAAAGTTATGCCTACATTATGTTCCGATTAAGTATTCCGACTAATAATATAAAGAGGGAAAGCCAATGTGGATAAGAAAATGGGAAAAAGATGAAAAAGACGGCATTGAGTCGCCTATCCCCACGCAGTTAGTGTCCAATGAAGAGTTTATTCCGCCACCCCAAACTAAACAACAAAAACAGTGGCAAGATCAAATCGATGCAATGATTGCGGAGAATGCCAAAAAACTTAACATGTCGAAACGTAGTTTTTTGCGCTCATCGATGGGTTTGGCAACGGCCTTTGCCGCTTACAATACAGTTTTTGGTAATACTTGGGATGTTCATGCCGATGAGCTAACCGATGCGGCTGCCATCGAAGAAAAATTTCCTAAAGGGGAATATTTTGTTTTTGATGTGCAAGCGCACTTTACCCAAGGCTATGCTTTGAATTTCCGCAATAATGAAGCAATGAAAAATATGGGCTTCAATCTTGATAATTCTGCAGAGGCTTATTCATTTAATAATTTTCTTAAAGAAATGTATTTGGATAGTGAAACTAGCATGCTGGTTATCTCAGGGGTGCCCGGAAAAGAAATTAATAAGGGCGAAGATGGAAAGATTCTTGAGGGCAGAGATCGTTCGCGGGGTTTGCTACCTAGTTGGTTGATGTCGGAGAGCCGCGACAAAATCAATAATGGTGCGGGTTCGGTTCGCGCTTTATGCCAAGGTAATTGCGCACCGAATCATTATTGGGATGCGAAAAATCGCCGTATCAATGAGGAGCAACTGTTCGAGCAGATGGATCGTGAGGTAAACATATACGGTATTAATTCTTGGAAGTGGTACTGTCATACCGATCCAGGACGTTCTGGGAACGGCTTTCAAATGGATGACGAAGGTATGACCTACACGTTTTACGATAAAGCCCGTGAACTTGGAATGAAAACCTTTAGCGTACACAAGGGCTATTCCGCGCAGTCTCGCACTTTAGGCCATTTAGCCCACCCCAAAGATGTTGAGAAAGCGGCCTTGGATAATCCCGATCTCACTTTCATTATTTATCATTCCGCGATCAAAGATACACCCACTGAAGAGCTTGCAAATAATCCAGAATTTTTTAATCGCGCCACAGGAGATTTCCCTTGGCACAGCGACCTTATTGCATTGAAGGAGCGCCACCCCGACGGACTGAAAAATGTCAACGTAGAAATTGGATCGGCCTTCGGCACGACGGCGATTGTTAGCCCTGAAATGTGTATGCATTTGATTGGTAAAAACATTAAGGCCTATGGTGTTGATCATGTCATCTGGGGGACGGATTGCTTATGGTGGGGTTCACCACAATGGGTTATTGATGCCATGAAACGTTTCCAAATTTCGGATGAATTGTGTGAGAAATTTGGCTACAGCAAACTAACGAAAGAAGATAAGGCTAAAATCTTCGGTTTAAATGCCGCGAGAATTTACGATATTGATGTCGATGCCCAATTAAAAGCGATTCCCAATGATATGCTGGCGCAAGCGAAAACACGCTATCTGGCGGCGGGTGGTCAAACCGAAAATAAAGTTCACGGTTGGGTGCGAGCATAATGTCTATGTTAAATAACTCTGCTGTGGGTGATCCCGCTAAGTTTGAATCCTCGTCGTCGACACCCACTGACGAAACTGATTTGGCCTTGCGTTTTTATGTGTCCGAGCTGAGTGATGAAAAAGTTACTCAATATCGACAAGCCTGGTCTCAACAAGAACTGATGGATTGGTGTGGGGATTTTCGTTCGGATGGTGCACTGATGCTCGTGTGTTGTGAACGAGATGTAGAGGTAGAAGACTTTCGCGACGTGTTGGAAGAATATATCGCCTATCGCGGTTTACCACTCCGATAAAATCAAGGCGACATGTTTTTCTGGTTAATCATGAATAAAAATGTTCGATAAATGTAAACTGCGTCTCTATATAGAAACGCAGTTTTAATTAAAGGGCATTTTTTTAATTCTTCGATGGGATTTTATTTTTTTAATTTTTGATATTTAATCTTTTTGTTCACTGCTATTGAGTAGCTTCAATAACAGCCGACTCAACGAGTCGATAAGCCGCACGAGTATGGAAGCGTCGTTGTGGACCGGGGATACTACTCGAAGTAACAACAACGACAATATTTTCTTCCGGTACTAATAGAATAAATTGCCCCCCATAACCCCAAGCGTAGGGTGTTTCGAAGCCCGCCGTATCGCGTATCCACCACCCGTAACCGTAATGCCGGCCCTGTCCGCGGGGTGACGCAACTCGTTGTTTAAGTGATTCACTAATCCATTCTGATGAAATAACTTGTTTGTTTTTATATCGACCTTGGTTTAAATAGAGTTCACCAAAAGCCAGCATTTGTCGCGGTGTTAATTCCATATCATTACCACCAAAATAATTCCCCTGGGGATCTTTTGGCCATGCTCCAAGATACGTTTCCATTGGTGAGAACAAATATTTCCGTGCAAAATCCAGCGCGTTCAGCTCACTAGAGCGAGCGACTGCTGTCGCCAATAGATGAGTGTTGCCGGTGCTATAAATCATTAAACCATCGGGTTCGTCATAAAACGGTTGCTCAAGGGCAAAGCGAATCCAGTCTTGGCTTAACACCCAAGCACCGTAATTTCGATTGCTCGTTGATTCCAAACCCGATTGCATACTTAATAAGTTGCCAATAGTGATCTTGGATTTTTCCGTATTTCCATTGAGTTCCTTGGTGAAAAACGACGAAATATTCTGATCCACACCGCTCATGAACTCTCGATCAATCGCTATCCCAACAAGGGCAGAGACAACGCTTTTTGACGCGGATTTTATATTGGCAATATCCGTTGCTTTCTTGCCATTAAAATATTTCTCTAAGACTATTTCACCATCTCGACTCACCAGTAAACTATACAATCGCGGCAAGCTATTTGCTGAATTCAAAGTGTTTTGCCAACGTTTGGATGTTTCCTGGCTATGGGCAATAGGCAGATACGCCAAAAAAAGGAAAATGTAAAACGCGATGTTCTTGTTTGATTTAGATAAGCTATTCAGTTTCATATCGTCTCGAAATGCATATTTTCAGAATAGTCGTAGAAAGGTGTTTTGATAACTAAAAAAAGACTGATTGTAAAGTGACTTTACATCTTAGTCTTGGTTTGTACGTTTTCTTTCAGTTTAATGGCCTTCAATAGAATCGTGAAGGGGTTGTAACACGACCCGGAGATTTAAAGCTCAGGGTCGCTATTTTTTTATTGTGTTCTAAACGCATTGCTATCATCGTTAGTTGCGAGAAATGACAAGACCCTTGGAAAATTATTCTTTCCCTAATTTGGTTGCGACAAATACGGCAACATCTCTAATTTGTTCTGACGACAGTACTGCGCCAAAGGGTGGCATTTTTTCCTTACCATCAGTTGCTGTTGTTGCAACATAAACTGGCGATGCGACGGCGGTAATGTCCGGTCCGACACCGTGGCCACCTTGACCGGTTTCGCCATGACATTGTGAACAGGACTGCTCAAAAACTAATGCCCCGGCTTCTGGATTGGCGTCGTCGAAATTAAAACGCGCTGAGCCTTGGTTCTGGTCGAGGGACTCTAAAGTGCCGTCCAGAGAAAACAGCCAAACATTGTCACCCCCTTTAGAACCCGCAAAAAGATTTCCTGCGGCGTAAACCACAACTTTTTGTTTGCCTTTATGTTCGAAGGTTGTCGCTGTTGCATTGACACCGGCGCCGGTTTGGAATTCCCATAATATTTTTCCATCACGAGAATCTAAGGCTTGTAGTTGGCCTTCGTTGCGACCGACAAAGACTAAATCGCCTGCCGTGTTGATTGATCCACTCCAGCAACTATCCTTCCAGCGCTGACTCCAGACCATTTTATTGGTG